>CAYNUV010000188.1:0-6290 GCA_964400245.1 uncultured Ignavibacteriaceae bacterium | reverse complement strand
TTATTATCGTTTGTATGTCTTTTGATAAAAACTTTGTACTTTCAGCTCTAAGATTATTCATCGAACCGAGATTTTTATAAACTGCTGATACAATTAAACCTTTTACCGGAGTTAAATATGAAACTCCGAAATCAACAGCCCAGCCTGTTGCCTCATCTGTATATAATCCTTCGTACAAATATTTAACTGAAGTGCCAAATGAAAATTCTTCTGTTATAAAAAATCCTGTTGAAATACTTCCGAAGAAATATTTTGCATCAAAAGTTGATTCGGGATCTATTACTGCTTTTTGTCTCACTTCAATATCACTTATTGATGAAACATTAAAACCCAATGCTACCGGTAATCCAAATACAACAACTCTTATTCCGCCAACCTCGCTTCTCACATCCTGAATCCATTCATTATGCATAAACATTACTTCTGAGTTTTCTTTCCCTGCAAGATTGGATGGATTATAAAAGAGAGATGTTACATCACTTGAAATCGAAGTTCCTGCATCTCCCATTGCAATATTTCTTGCACCAAATCCAAACTTAAGAAATGGTAAACCGTTGTTGCCTGCTGATTGTGATAATATTACTGAAGATGATAAAGAGACTATTAAAAATATTTTTTTCATAAATTTATTTTGATTGTAGTCAAAACTTAAATGTCAAAAATTAAAAAAGTGCTTAAAATTTATTTTTGACTTTTGAATTTTGGCTTTAGAAATTAACATTAACTCCAACAATATGCCTGTCCTGTGGTGAATACTGCTCAACAATAAAAGCATAATCAATTCCAATAACAATATCACCAAAATTACTGAAGTATGAAAATCCTAAAGCTGGTTTAGCAGGACGATCCTGGTTGCTCAAATCAAACTGATCAACTCCGCCTCTTAAATAAAGATTTTCATAAATATTATACTCAATCCCAACTCTGATAACATTTGTTTTTGCATTGCTTCGTTCGTAATCAATTCCAGCAACAATTCCTTCTTCTGAATTTTGATACCCGATTCCTATTTTCATTAATACGGGAAATTTATCTTCTGTTGTTCTGCCATCCTGCCCATAAATTGGTGATGTATCCCATTCATACTTACTGTTTATATCTGAGACCATTAATACTACATTAAATTGCTCATTA
Organism: uncultured Ignavibacteriaceae bacterium; assembly: GCA_964400245.1. GTDB lineage: Bacteria > Bacteroidota > Ignavibacteria > Ignavibacteriales > Ignavibacteriaceae > RBG-16-34-14. The sequence continues at coordinate 5,156 of CAYNUV010000188.1, read as the reverse complement.
ACTTTATATAGGGCCCCTACATCAAGGCCAACTCCTGTTGTAGAAATTTCCTCATAAAGTTTATAATAATAAAGTTTAACATTAAGACCAATAGCAAGTTTTTTAGAGAACCTGTTTGCCAGTCCAATGAAGAACTGGTTTTCCGATGTTGAAAGATCGCCGGTTTTTAATCCCTGGTTATCTCTGCCATCAATTTTGCTTACACCCGAGTTGATAACCCCAATTGTAAATCCTGCAGTTGATCTTGGTTCAGGATTTTCAATAAGAGAATCTTTCTTACTGTAAAAATCAAATTTCCTTGTGAAGTTCAGGAAGTTTAATGATCTGTCAAGTGAAAGAAATGAATATGAAGTTTGAAACGAATTACCTTCCTGGAAAACTGTTAATGCCGGGTTGTAATAAGAAACAAGATTGCCTGTAGTTATTGCAGACATCGCATTCCCCATTCCGATTCCTCTTGCACCAAAACCCATCCTGCTGAAAGCACCGGGTTTAACAGCAATCTCAGAAAATTTGGGCTGAGCAGATATAACCTGAATGATTATTATAAAAATCAAAATAAAATATTTCTTCAACAATACCTCAGCATAAGTTCAAGAGCAGGTTCAAAAATGACTAATGCCAAAATTCCATCATTCCAATACTCCATTATTCCAATATTAATCATTGTAAAACTATTATCTTTCCAAAAACAGGTTCATCATTATCAAAATCAATCCTGTAAAAGTAAACTCCGTTTGATACAATATTGCCGTTCTCATCTTTGCCATCCCACCTATCGGGATCATCACTAATTCCTTTTAAACGATCTGCATTTTGAATGACTGTTCGTATTATATTCATTGAAAAATCGAAAACTCTTATCGTTACTTTTTTGTTCTCTTCACCAGTACTGTATTTTATTTTTAAGACTTCTTGTTGCGGTGAGAATGGATTCGGATAACAATAAGTATCATTATCAGATTCAAGTGGAGGTGCAGCAAAATAAATTTTCCATTCACCACTCCAGAAAGAGCCAACATTCTCGTTCAATCTTACTAATCCATCATTTGAACCGAGCCATATAATATTTCCTGAAGATGAAGCAGAATAAAAAACTGAAGTTAACAATTCTAATCCGGATTGATTATCTATAATTGAATTAGGAAGAATCCAGCTTATCCCCTGGTTTAAAGTTCTGAAGGCACCATTATCAGAAGGGGCAATTACATTAGGAATTCCACTAGACAATTTAAATCCAAAATTGTGAACTCTTTCATTCTCTAAAAAAGTGTTCCAGTTTTCCCCGCCATTTGTTGATGAGCTTACACCATAAAATTCCTGATTATCTTCTGCTCTCCAGGTAGCACCCCAGACTGTGTTATTCGTCTGGTTATAACCCAATGCAACAACAAAATTTCCGCTTATCGGATTATCCTGGTTCTGATGACTAAACTTAACCCAACTAATATCTTCACCTGTAGATTTAATAATACCTTTATTAATTCCGCCGGCAGTGCCTACATAAAGAATTGAGTCGTCAACAGCAATTACGGAAAATGCTCTATGGTTTAAATTTCCTTCACCACAAAAACTTCCAGCAGCAGGAGATAAACAAAATTCAATTGTATCGTCAGGAGAGATTTCATTAATATTATCAGATGGTAAAAGAACCCTTTGCCAGCTGTTTCCACTATCTGTACTTTTTCGTAATCCCCCGGCAAAAGAGGTGATCCAGATTGTTCCGGGAGTAAAAGCAATATCGTAGGTAAGATTTTGTATTGCAACAGTAACCGGTAATGCTCTTACTCTGGGTAAATTAATTCCATCATTTATCCCATAAACAAAAGCAGAATCATCAGTGGCATCAAGGGGTTGTTGAATAGTTTTCCATGTTAATCCTCCATCAGTAGTATATCTTAATCCTCTTCCTTCAGGGAGAAAATCTCCTCCTGTAACTTCTACAGATTTTGCAGTTGATGCCCAGAAAGAACCGTCATATTTGTTATAGGCAATTGCAGAAATGCTAAGATCACTGAAGGACTCACTGCCATAGAAGTTAGTCCAGTTTTCCCCTTGGTCTGTTGATAAGCTGACTCCCCTGCTGGTTCCAAGCCAAACTGTATCTCCAACAGTTATTATATCTGTAATGCTGTTGCTTGCAGGATTATCAGAAGAAATTTTGGATAAATAATTTTTATCACCCTGTAGAGAATAAGATTCAAGGCTTATTTGAGAATACGACTGACCAGATATTAATATTAAAAAAAGAAAAAGGAATTTTAACTTCATTGGATAAGCACAAAATAATCTATTGTATTACTTAAAAGACCTAAACGATCATGAGCCTGGAACTGAAAACGATATGTACCTTTCATATTATTTTGATCTACAAAAATAATTCTTGAAAAGATTCCATCACCTGCTGTTTGATCACCATTTTCATCCAGGTTTCCATTATCCAACATAGGTACCTGGGTATTATTTGAGGAACCATCAGGGCGGTAAACTACAAAGTTAACAGTTTCAATATCATTTAGTCCATTATTATCTGCAGCCTGAACAGAAGTAAGGATAAAGGTTGTATCGGTGACTACAAGTGTATCAGGATCTATAATTGCATTAGATATTATTGGGGCAACATTATCCTGTCCATTATTAAAAAAGAAATAACCGATCGCAACCAGCTTATTTACTCCATTAAAACCTGTAACATTAAATTTAACATTATAATTTCCGATAGGATAATTTCTTTTTAAGATAAACTGATTTGCGAAAATATTATTACCAATAGAATGCATTTCAACAGGAGATGTATTTAGAAGGGAATTATCAGAAGCATAAATATCAAAATAAACTTTATTTATCTGACTTCCCGATCTGAAACCTAATCTTAATTCTAAAAGAGAATCGGGTGGATTCTTAAGATCAACAGTATCTTTCATCCCTCCAACAAAACTCACCTGGTAATTTTCATAGGATACATCAATAACGGCATCAAAATCTTTTTCGCAGCCGGATAAGAATGCGAACAGAAGAATTGCTGTTCCCGTTATTAGCCGGTAACGTTCCGAAAAGTATTTTTGCATACGTTTAATTTAAACTTAAATAATTTTTTTTAAGGGTAAAAATTAACCCTGAATCAACCCGGTGCTGATAAAATAAAAGGTGTTGGTGAAAATGAAATAATCAATATAAAGAAACTGAAATAGCCTATAAGCTTTCTTTTAAAATCAAGCTCGGTATCATCATGTATTGGAGGATGCTCTATCTTTATTATAAAATATAATATTAAAGACCAGAAAAGCCAACCTGACCAACCGATATCATAATTTATATCGAAGCTCATTTCTATAATACCTATTATTCCCAGGACAAATAATATTGAAAAACATACTACCACTATTTTAAAGTGTTTTTCTTTTCCAAATATAGTATAACCAATATGCCCGCCATCAAGCTGGCCAATAGGAATCATATTCATTGCCGTAATAAAGAGTCCGAACCAACCCACACACAAAAAAGGATAATGATATATCTCGGACATAGGTGGAAAGAATTGATTTGATTCAACAAATATCAATTTAAAAAATGAAAACAATAACGTATCTCCAAAAACAAGGTCATATCCTCCTTTCCCATATTCAGGAGAAAAATAATCAGGATGTATTGCAAGTAAATAATTAATATCGGGAACACTCAGAAAACCGTAAACAAGAATTATTAAACAAGCAACAAATCCTGCAAGAGGCCCGGCAACACCGATATCAAACATAGCTTTTTTTGTAGGGACAGGTGATTTAGTTCTTATTACAGCTCCCATTGTTCCAAAGTTTAATAAAAAAGGCAGTGGAGGTATTGGTATATAATACGGTAGTGTTGCTTTAACTTTATGATAAAGTGCAGCAAAGTAATGCCCAAATTCATGGCAAGTTAGTATAAACAATAATGAAATTGAATAAGGCAATCCTATTAAAAGATATTCAAATTCATAAGGGCCTGGAATCATAGTAACCCATTGCGCCCCTGCAATTGTTGTTGTAAGAAATGTAACTAAAAATAAACCGATATGCAGAAGATAATTTTTCTTGTCTCGTTTGGTTTTTGGGTAATCCTGGTATTCAAAGGTATCTTTAATTTCACTCATTATAAATCAATATTAATTCCTGCAGAAAAATAATTTTCATTGAATTCAAGAAATTCTCCATGTACACTTTTACCAGAGTAATAACTAAAGATTACACTAATTCCCTTTGATGAATAATGACCAAATTTAATTCCTGCTGTAATAATATTATTTCCTACAAACTTTTGTATGTGGCTAATTTTAAAATCATAAGAGATAAATGGTGTTATAGAATTATTAATTAAATCAGTTAGAAAATAATCAAATCCTGCCTGGTAAATTCCATTACCAACCCACTCTGGTTTTACATGAACAATATAAGTTATACCGAGATAAATTCTTAATGTATTGAACTTATAATATGGAAACAGTTCTATAGACTCCCTGCTATAAATTCTTGGGAATTGTCTATCAATCCAAGTATCCGTACCATTAACGAATCTGCCATCTGCTAAATGCGCACTTATATGACTTGCTCTCAAACGAATTCCATATTCATTTTTTTCATTAAGCACTTTGTACCCGGCATTCACTCCGAAAAAGTAATCAATTGCTTCAACGGGAAAATGCAATTCTTCTGCTTCCCTGATTCTTGTGAATGTAAAAAAATCTGCTCCAACTGAAAAATTGGAATTGTTAGTCTTTATCCAGATTATATCAGATGAATGACTAATATCAAGACGTAAATATTTTTGGCCAAACAGGTATGATATTCCTATACGAGGCTCTAAAAAGTTTGCTGTAAAAGGTTGTATGTTTAAACCAGATGGGAACCACTCGGCTTCTGTCTGCGATTTTATTAAAGAATTTATAGTTATGAGTAATAAAAGAAAAGAAATTTTCCGCATTAATCCGCTTCTGAAGTTGAGTAAAGTTTTTTTCGAATTTTCTGTTTTATAAGCTTGTTGTAACTGTACTTGAATTTTGAGGTAAGACTTGAAATAGCATATAGATTTGTAGGAAATGCAAATGAAGGTTCAAAGTAACAATTAACGGTACAGCTTTGGCAAAAATGAAATCGCCCTTCCATCTCTTTAAAGTATTTTATCTT
>CAYNUV010000187.1:0-6306 GCA_964400245.1 uncultured Ignavibacteriaceae bacterium | reverse complement strand
ACCATTGATCTCAATGCTTTCTCAGTTTCTCTCTTTTACTCCAGGAATAAATTTGACGCAAACATAGATGAACTTACCGGTGAAATTACTTCAACTCCTCTGGATGGATTACACAGAACAGAATCGGAAATAAGCAGAAGAAAATCAGCAGAAGAGACTTTAATTGGGGGAAGAATTGATTTTGTCCAAGAGAATTTATTCAGAGTTGGGCTACTTCATTACCAATCATCCTACGATCATCCTTTTCAGCTTTCTTCAGTTTATGATATTGAAGGAGATAAATTCAATTACACTTCTGCTGCTTATGATATTTATTATGAAAGTTTAAATTTCTTCGGTGAAGTTGTTTATAATGGAACTTCAATTGCTTCAATTAATAATTTGCAATTTTCTTTTAGCCGCGATCTTCAATTTGTTTCTTCGGTGAGAAGTTATCCGAGAAATTTTATAAACCTGCATGGTTTCAGCTTTGGAGAAAGATCTGGCGCAACCAGCAACGAGTTTGGAATTTACAATGGACTGAAATGGCGTTTACCTTTTGGAAAACTCAGTCTTTACTACGACCAGTTTAAATTTCCTTATGCTTTATTTGATAATCCATTGCCTTCTGAAGGCGATGAATTTTTTGTTGAACTTTCTTCCAAACCTTTAAGCAAAGTTGAAACAAAATTCCGATATAAGCATGAAAGGAAAGAACTAAGTTTCACAATTGATGATGAAAAATTAATCCTGCAGAGAAACAGGGAAAATATAAGAGGCGAAGTAATTTATGAAATTTCAAAATCTCTTAGATGGAAAAGCAGGTTTGAGTATAATATTTATTCTATCGCTGATGTGAATCTTGATGAAGATGGTTTTTTATTTTTCCAGGATTTAAGATTTGTCCCAACTTCAAATCTAAATCTTTACGGCAGAATTATTTTCTTCAAAACAGATTCATTTAACTCAGCTATTTATGAATTTGAAAATGATCTTACCGGAGTTTTAACAAACCTTGCAATGTATGGAGAAGGAATTCGCTGGTATTTTGTAGCAAGATATAAAGTGCTTCCCTTCTTTGTTCTTTCTTTCAAATATTCTGAAACATATAAACCAAAAGAACGAACTTTGAGTTCAGGTGATTCAGAAATAAATGGCAATCTGGATAACAGAATTAATTTGCAGATAGATTTGAGTTTTTAGTTGACATATTACTTAATGCTGAACTAGTTTCAGCATCTTAAAAAAGACCCTGAAACAAGTTCAGGGTGACAATCTTGAATCATTCTTATCCTCAGCCGGATGCCCTGTAATCCCTCTTATCCCATGCCTGAAAGTTATATAATACCAGATCCATTCAGCCATAACTTTAAACTTATTCCTGAAAGAAATAAGAAAGAAAACGTGAATGACACTCCATAACACCCAGGCAATAAATCCTGTAAACCTTAAACCGGCAATAATGCAGACAGCTTTAGCACGTCCAATTGTTGCCATTGTGCCTTTATCCAAATACTTAAAAGGTTCTCTTAAATCAGAATCTTTTTCTTCTCTTATAATTTTCGCAACATATTTTCCTTCCTGCATTGCAACAGGTGCAATACCGGGAAGCAAATTTCCCTTCTTATCATTTAAATGAGCAGCATCTCCAATAACAAAAATATTCGGATCATCTTTTAAGCTTAAATCGGGATTAACAAATACCCTCCCGGCTTTATCATATTCAACATTTAATTTTTTAACCAATGGTGGAATTGTATTGCCAGCAGCCCAGATAATATTTTTTGTTTCAATAAATCTATCACCAACAGAAACTCCTTTATCGTTTACATCGGAGACTTTTGTATTAAGCAATATCTCAACTCCAATTGATTCAAGATCTTTCTTTGCTCTTTCAGAAAGGTCTTCAGGATACGTAATTAATAATCTCGGCAGAGCTTCGATAAGATAAACTTTTGTCTGGTCTGCACTTATATTTCTGAAATCTGTCATCATAGAAATCTTAACAATTTCTGCTATTGCGCCTGCCATTTCAACTCCTGTTGGGCCGCCTCCTACAATAACAAAGTTTAAATACTTTTTAGCCTCTTCTATGTTATTCATTTTCTCAGCGGCTTCAAGGGATAATAAAATTTTCTCGCGAATAAAAAGAGCATCGTTTAATGTTTTTAAACCGGGTGCATTATTTTCCCATTCATCTTTTCCGAAATACGAATGTCTTGAGCCGACTGCAACAATTAAATAATCAAAATGAAATTTGGCACTTTTTGTTATTACTTCCCTGTTTGATCTGTCGATATCAATAATATCATCCATTACAACCGTAATGTTTTTTTGTTTATTAAGAACAGAGCGGATAGGTGCTGCTATATCTGCAGGAGATAAAGCCGCAGTTGCAACCTGGTATAATAAAGGCTGGAAGACATGGTGATTTGTTTTATCAATTAAAGTTATATTCGCATCAAAGTCACCGAATTCTTTTGCAGCAGATATTCCTCCGAAACCACCACCGATGATTACAATTCTTTTTCTCATAAATAAAAAATCCTATATTTAAAATAATTATATTTTTTGAAATGGCAAGCAATCACTTCCTTTTTCAAATCAAAATATTTATATTTGATTTAGCTATATTATAGGTAGTTAATAATACTTATTCACACAAAACTTGGATTGAATGCAAAGCTCTAAAATAGAATCCCTTAAAAAATATAACGAATTATTACAATCAGCACTTAAACCTTCACAGAATTTCCCGGATTTAGTTTGCGAATTCCTGTTTAGCGAAGCTGATTTTGATTCAGTAGTTATGTTCCAGGTAAATGGAAATGATTTTTCGGTTCTCGGAAAATCACAAACTGCAAAAAATTCCTTTTCTAAAAAATCTTCATTTGAATGTTCTATATGTTCAGCAAAAAGGAATAATCCTGAGCCGATTATTTTTGATTCACATACAAATTGCAATCTTAAACCGTCTGATTCAGTTTCTTACGATGGAAGTCTTTATTTAAAATCTGCTGACGGTCATCAACTTATAAAACTTGGAAAAAAAACTCAGTTCACTCAAAGCGATAAAGATAGTATTCTACTTTTAGGTTCATCGCTTAATACTCTTATAAATTTATGGAAAAATAATCACGGAAATGTTAATACACCGGTTAGTAATATTGTAACAGAGATTGCACACGACCTCCGTACACCAATAAACGGCATAATGGGTTTTGCATCATTGCTTGGTGAAGAAAATCTCACTGCTTCCCAGAATGAATATGTTGCTACATTAAAGGAAAATGCTTTTAGTCTTCTGTCCGTGCTTAATGACCTGATTGATATTTCAAAGCTTGATGAAAAAAAGAGTAAAGATGTTTTATCCGGTATAATCGTAAGAACTTTCATTGAGGAAATCATAAATATTTTCAGAAGTAAGTTAAATAAAGCTGAACTTGATTTTATAGTTAATGTAGATTCCAATGTTCCCGAAACAATTGAAAGCGATCCTCAAAAACTGCGTTATATCCTTTTAAATCTTTTAACCTTCTCCTTAAGATTAACGGGAAAAGGAAAAATTACAATTCACATTTCACAACCGGATCACAATAAAATTAATTTCATAATTACGGATACTAGTGCGGGCTTAACTATAGCAAAATTAAAAGATATTTATAATCCTACTACAATTACCGAACTTGGAAATAATAAGATCGGGCAGATTACATGTTTAGGTTTGGTGCTTGCTAATAGATATATAGAACATCTTAACGGAAATCTTGATACATCCAGCAATGTTGGTAAAGGAGTCACCTACAATATTACAATTGGTATTAAGCAGCTTGGATCAATTGAAAAACAAATAAGTGCATTGCCTAAGGCGGGACAAAAAAATAATGTTCTTGTTGTTGAAGATGATTATGCAACTTCAAAACTTTTAAGCAATTATCTTGGTAAATGGGGATATGAACCAAGAGTTGTAAATTCAGGTGAGCAGGCACTCAGAGCAGTTGAGAATGATTCTTTCCTTGCAATACTTATGGATATAATTCTGCCCGATATGAACGGACTTGAATTGCTTAAGATTATGAAAGAGCATAAGAACACAAAAAATACTCCTGTTATAGTTTGTTCTGTTGAAGTTGAACAGCAAAAAGCATTTTTAATGGGCGCTGTGGAATATTTTGTTAAGCCGATAAAGTATAATTACCTTGTTGAAGTTCTGACCAGCTACAGGTTAAAGAAAGATTCAAACATTCTTATTGTTGATGATGATGTACCTACTTTGAACCTGATGAAGGAAGCAGTTATACAGCTTGGCTTTAATGCCATTGCAGAATCTCATTCTTCAAAGGTAATTGGAATGATACAAGATGTGAATCTTGATTTAGCAATTGTAGATCTTGAAATGCCTGACGTAAATGGATTTGAATTAATTAAGCAAATAAAATCAAACTCTAAATTCACTAACCTGCCAATCATCATCTATACCGGAAAAGAAAATTACCAGGAAGATCTGAAAAAGATTGACGGTTTATTTGTAGAGCTTCTTGAAAAGAACAGTACAAATATCGAGGATCTTTCTGCAACAATAAGTGCAATGATAAACCGTTATGATGAACCTTCAACCCCTGAAGAATTGATAACTAAAAATGATGTAATTAAAATACTTCTTGTTGAAGATTACAAACACTCACAGATTATTGTTACCAGGCTTTTAAAGAAAAACAATTTTGAAAATATAGTTGTGGTTGAAAACGGAGCCGAAGCTCTTGAAGAAGCAAAGAAACAAAAGTACGATCTTATTTTAATGGATATGCAGATGCCTGTAATGAATGGCTTTGAAGCTACAGAAAAAATACGGTTGCTACCGGATTACAAAGACACACCCATAATTGCTTTAACAGCTTTTGCCATGAAAGGCGATAGGGAAAAATGCCTTGAAGCAGGTGCAACAGATTACATTCCCAAACCGATTGACAGCACAGAGTTTATTGAGAAAGTAAAATACTATACTGTGAGTAAAGTAAAAGCTGTGTAGACATAAATTACTTAAAAATAAAATCCATCTGAATAACTTCCTCAATCAATCAATTCAAAATAAACAACTGATAATTTAAATTTAATTTGACTTTCTCATTTTATTTTTCCTTTTTTGTATTGAGTTTTGAAAAGTTATTTGAAGGGGTTCGGTTAAAGGGAAATCCTTCCAGATCACTTTCGAGTTTGAAATTGTGTAATGGAGGAACACACAAATGAAAACTTATAATTTTGGTAATCGAAGTTTTAATGTAGCTTATCTTAAGATCGTTTTTAGTTTACTTACTTTTATATTCCTTTCTACTTGTAACCCAACAGAACCGCCGGATGATAATAATGTGAATGGACAAGACACTACAAGCCATTTAATTAATTGGTTTGTTGATGAAATTGGTGAATACGGAAGTTACTTAATGGATGTTGCAATAATTAATGATACACTTGTATATGCTGTAGGCGAGATTTATCGCAATGATACCTTGTATAATGCAACAAAATGGGATGGGCAGAAATGGCAATTTTTACAGATTCCATTTGTTGGCTCTTGTAGTGCAGTATTATACCCACCACTGAAAGCTATATGGTCACTTTCACCAACTGATATTCTCGTTACAAATGGAGGAAGTATAGTTAAATACGATGGGATATATGCTGCAATGGATTGCAGAATGAATACTTTACTAGATGGAGCAATAAATAAAATCTGGTCATTTAGTTCAAATGATATTTATGCAATTGGAAATAATGGAGCTATAGTTTTTTACCACGATAATAATTGGCAGAAACTTGAAAGCAATACTAATATTTCTTTAAGAGATATTTGGGGAAGCCCTGATGGAAGTATAGTATGGGTTGCTGGTTTTGATGATTCCTATGGAACAGTATTTCTGAGAAATACAGGTACTGGTTTTGAAAAAGTTTTGGAAATAACCGACCCTAATATGCCACACCCGCCAGACAAAATTACACATGTATTTAAAAGCTTATGGACAGATAAAACAGATACGGTTTATCTTGGCGCAATAGGAAGATTGTATGCAGCACCAAAACATACATCAGGTTCATTTGCGCCTGCAAAAGAAAATATCTGGTGGGATTATCAAAATCAAACAGAGCTACCACCGGAAACAAACGTAATCAGGGGCACTTCAGGTAATGATATTTTTGTCGGAGGATATCTTCAATTTGTACGGCACTGGAATGGTGCAAGTTGGAAAAGATATGAAGAAATAGAGGGGGATGGAACTTGGCGAGGTATGGCTGTCAACAAAAATTTTATCTTCGTCGTTGGGGAAAACT
>CAYNUV010000186.1:0-6320 GCA_964400245.1 uncultured Ignavibacteriaceae bacterium | reverse complement strand
CGATTCCTGGTGAAAATACTGTATCAATTATATCATTTTCTGAGCGAACATTTTCAGTTATCCATTCTTCAAGATATGGTACAGGTTTAAAAGAAGGTCCGGTTAGTTCAGCAAAATCATTTTTAATCTGTGAATTATTTTTTTCGTTAAGTGTGTCTTTAACTAAAGGATCATCCTGAGGTTTAGGAAATGATTCTTCATCTTTTGAAATAACTTTTTCGTCCAAAACATTCTGATCATTACGAAAGGTTATGAATAATATAATAGCTATAACTGCTATTGCTGCAAAAGCAATTCCCCAGCGTTTAGGTAATGATAAGCCAGGGAATATTAATTTGTAAATAATATTTCTTGAATCTTTACCTTCATAGGATTTAACTGGATTTAAAATTGCTTTACCATCTTTTGCAATTAGTTTCACTGCATCATCAGCAATTTTTAATTCTTTAAAGCAGGTTTCACATTGAAAATAATGTTCTTCGAAAATTTTTGCATCATCATCAGGAAGTTCTCCCATCAGATAATCAGAAATTAACTTGTGACGGTTTTTTATTTTGCATTCCATAGTTACTCTCAATACCTTTTAGTTAATACCCCTAATTCTTGAATTCCATTCGTATCAATCCTGACAGATTTATCCATTCATTCTTCTATATACTATTTGCAATAGTCATCAATTTATTGAAAATAATTTTCTTTCTTGCATTCTTTTAACAGAAGTTTGAAAGCATAATTAATTCTTTCACTTACTCTTCGCCGGTCTAAATTTAATTGCTCTGCTATCTCTTCAATTGATTTGTTCTCATATATTCTTAATACTAAAACTTCCTTATACTTTAGTTTTAATCTTTGAAGATAGCTTATTATTTTTTCCCGTCGCTCTTCATCAATCAAGTCTGATAAAATATTTCCAGGATTTTCTAAATGATGTTGTAAATCAATATCCACAGTAGTTTTTTCTATTTTCAATTTCCTGAAATACTGTCCCACAACATTACTCGCAATTCCTGCTATATAAGCTTCAAGTGGTTTTCCTCTTTCCTGATCAAATCCACCTTTACGAAGACTTAACAGAATAGCATGCTGAATTTCGCTTATTATATCTTCCTGATCTTGCTTTGGAATATTCCCCCGTGAACGAACCCGAACCAGGAATTGAATTCTTTCTTTAAAATGTGAGAATAAATAATTCTCAGCTTCAGAATCACCATCAGCAATTCTGGCTATTATTGTTTTTTCATCCACATTAAGCAGCATAAAGTCCTGAGGTATATGGTAAAGGGGATAAAGGTATAGTTTTTTCACTGTTTCCTTAAACTATAAACCCTATACCTATATACCTAAAATTGTTTTTCAATATTCTCTGAGAATTTGCAAATAGTGTAGATATAAAGCAAGCAATGTAAAAACATTAAACTATCCCCGTTTTTTCGGGTAAGAAGGAGGCTTCTATGAAAGCTCTGTTTCTATTTCTTTTTGTAATTCTTTTTTTGTATGCTGAATTAAATGCACAAACTTATACTGGTGATCTTACACTTACTTCACAGCCTGAAGTGGATGCTTTTAATTACACCTCTGTAACAGGGATTTTACGTATTGAAGAACAAGTTTCCGGAAATATTTCAAACCTTAATGGTTTGTCAGAACTTACCTCGGTAGGTTCATTTTTAAGAATCTATAATAATTCATCTTTAGCTGATATTAATGGATTATCTAATCTCAGTTCCGTTGGTCATCTTTATATTTTAAATAACGATGCTCTTACAAATGTTAATGCATTTTCCAATCTTACCTCTAATGGTGGAAATTTGTTGATTTCAGGAAACAGTTCTCTTACTGATCTTGATGGATTTTCCAATTTAATTTCTATTGGAGGATTTTTAGAAATCACTTCCAACAATTCCATAACCAATATTGATGGTTTATCCAACCTAACTTCTAATGGAGGATTTCTAAGTATTCTAAGTAATCCTTTTATAACTAATCTTAATGCCTTATCAAACTTAGATTCTATCCCAGGTCAATTAAACATTTCCAATATGAATGCTTTAACCAGTATAGATGGATTATTAGGGCTTACTTATGTTGGTGCCTCATTAGTTATTTCAGACAATCCTGCTTTAACCAATATAAATGGATTATCTAATGTTATTTCTGTTGGAGAGCTTAACTCTCCTGGCATAACATGTATTCATATTATTGATAATGTTACACTAACAGAATTTTGCGGGCTTTACAAATTATTCAGTTCCGGATTTGTGAATGGGCCCTCTGAAATTTCTGGCAATGTAGCTAATCCTACACAACAGGAAATAATAAATGGCGGTTCCTGCACATCTACAGTTTATAATGGGGATCTTATCCTTACTACACAGGCTGAAGTGGATGCTTTTAGATATACTTCAGTAACTGGAAGTTTGACAGTAAATGATGCTGTCGTTGGTAATATAACCAATCTTAATGGGCTTTCTGAACTTACATCCCTCGGACAGGGCCTTTATATATATAATAATGCATCTTTAAACAATCTGGATGGGTTATCTAATCTTACATCTGTTGGAGGAGATTTGACCATTGAAGGAAATAACTCTCTGACAAATGTTAATGGATTATCTAATCTTACATCTGCTAACTCATTATCTATTTCAAATAATTCTGCACTGGTTAATATTGATGGGTTATCAGCATTAACCACGCTTGGAGGTAGTTTTGGAGGCGGTCTAAATATCGAATCAAATTCTGCTCTGACCAGTGTTGATGGGCTATCTAATCTTACAACAGTTCCGGGAGATTTGATAATACAGGATAATGATACTTTATCCAACATTGATGGATTATCCAATCTTAGTTTGGTTGGAGGGCATTTGGGTATTTGGTACAATGGTGCTTTGACTAATATTGACGGATTATCTAATCTTAACTCCGTTGAATCTGGATTAAGCATATTGGAAAATCCTTCTTTGACAAATATTAATGGATTCTTCAATCTTAGCTCTGTTGTGGGAGATTTATATATTCAGAACAACTCTGTACTTACAAATTTTTGCGGGCTTTATACATTACTTACTACTCCTTTTCCTGGTGGATTAAATGGGGATTTTAGTATATCGGGTAATGGCTACAATCCTTCATCACAATCGGAGATAATAGATGGTGGTTCCTGCACATCTACAGTTGATCTTATCCTTACTACACAGGCTGAAGTGGATGCTTTCAATTATAATTCAGTAACAGGGAGTCTCATAATTCTTAATGGAGCAGATATAATTAATCTGGATGGTTTATCTGAGCTTACCTCAGTTGGAGCAGCATTGAGTTTACTTAATAACACTGTACTGAATGACATAGATGGGTTATCTAATCTTAGCTCTATTGGAAGCCACTTAGTTATAAATAATAATAATGCTCTACCCAACCTGGATGGTTTATCCCTTTTATCTTCTGTTGGAGAACATATACAGATTTTTCAGAACTCAGCTTTAGATAATTTAGACGGTTTATCCAATCTTATATCAGTTGGGGGGCAGGTGGATATAACTGACAATGATGCTTTGATAAATATTAATGGTTTATCTAATCTTATTTCTATTGGCTTTAATTTTGTTATAACTGATAATGATGCTCTTACTAATCTTGATGGATTATCCAGCCTTATATCTGTCGGAGATTTTTCAATAATTCAAAATAACGATGCTCTCGCCAGTATTAATGGGTTGTCGGGTCTTGAATCTATTGAAGGAGATTTAATTATTCAGTTTAACAATGCTCTTGTCAATATTTATGGACTAACCAGTCTTGATTCTATAGGAGAAGATTTAATCATTAGGGATAACGTTAATTTGTTTGAATTTTGTTGGCTTTATCCCTTACTTTTTAATAATGGATTGGGAGGGAATTATTTTGTTATAAACAATGGTGCTAATCCAACAGTTCAGGAAATCTTAAGTGATTGTGTACCAAACCAACCTCCTGTTGCAGTTTGCCAGGATGTAACAGTAATTTCAGGTGGTAATGGTCAGGCAGATGTAACTCCGGAAGAGATAAATAATGGTTCATCGGATCCTGATAATGATTCTCTTACATTTAGTCTTGATCCGTCTGGACCTTATTCTATTGGTGTAACACCAGTTGTCTTAACAGTTAGCGATGGGCAGGAATCAAGCTTTTGCAGTGCTGTTATAACGGTTAATGAATCTGCTGTAATTCTTGCAACCAACAGTGTTTGGTTTGAAGCAGGTGCAGATGTTCTTTCTGGAAATGTTATAGTAAATAATGTAAGCAGTGGACCGACTTTAGATTCCGGAGTTGAGCTCTCGGTTGGAGCTTATGTTACAACACCACCAGAATATTCCCTTAAAGCGAACAGGATTAAAGTTAAACAGAACGCTGTTGTTAACAGTGATCTATTTTATAACTATCTAACAAACAATGGAAGTATAAGTGGTTCACTGAATTCACCTCTTACCCTGCCGGTGTATAACAGTCTTCCACCCTTTCATCAGCAGTCACCCGGCACACAAAATATAACAGTGCCGGTTAATGGCTTCGTTACTTTGAGTGCAGGTGATTATGGAAACATAGTAGTAAAGAAAAATGGTAAGCTCCTCTTTACAGGGGGCGGTACCTTCTCAATAAACAATCTGAACACAGTCAATAAAGCTAAACTTTTGTTTGATGCCCCTGCTGAAGTACTTATAGCAAATAAATTTGATACAGATGTGAATAGTTCCGTAGGTCCATCGAACGGTTCAGGTATTGATGCATCTGATATAGTATTTTACATTGCCGGAATAAATGGCAGTAATGGAAATATTAATGCATCACCCAAAGCCGCCCAGGTAGGTTTGAATAATGAAATCTTTGCAAATTTTTACGTTCCAAATGGTACCCTTTGGTTAAGAGGAAGCTCTGAAGCAACCGGTTCATTTATAGCAAAGGATATTATGGTAGGAGTTAATGTAAAAGTTTCTGAAGATAATGCGTTCAGTGGTACAAGCTTAGCAAAGTTTGGAAGCGGACAGAATAACCAGGAAGGAACAATCACAATTCAGGTTCCAGAAGAATTTGGATTGTTGCAGAACTATCCTAATCCATTCAATCCAAGTACAGTAATAAGCTGGCAGCTGCCGGTTAGTAGTTATGTATCATTGAAGGTTTATGATGTTCTTGGAAATGAAGTAGCTGAACTCGTGGATGAAAATAAAGAAGCAGGATTTTATGAAACCAGGTTTGATGGTTCTACACTAGCAAGTGGAATATATGTTTACAGATTGATGGCTGGAAGTTATGTTTCAACAAGGAAGATGTTGATGATAAAGTAACTTCAGGAACCTTCAAGGTTGCCTGTCGCAAAACGAGGTGTTAACCTTGAAGGTTAGCTTATTCAGGGACTTCATTAATGAGGTCCCTACCCTTTTCCTTCCTAAATTCTTTCAGATAACAACATTGGTTAAATATTTAAGCAGAAATACTGTGATTAAAAAAAGTTAATTCTTTTTTCAATATTCTTCTGGGTTTTGCAAATAGTATAGATATAAAGTAAACAACGAAAACTATTAAACAATTCCCTTATGGGATAAGAGAAGGCTTCTATGTTGAGTATTGAACGAAATGAAATCCCGCTTTGCGGGGAAACGAAATCCCGCTTTGCGGGGAAAGCTCTGTTTCTATTTCTTTTTCTAATTCTATTTCTACAAATAAATACACTTGCTCAGGTTTACAATGGGGATCTAGTACTTTACACACAAGTTGCAGTTGATACTTTTGATTACACTGAAGTAACCGGAAGTTTGACAATCAATTCAGAATATGGAAATATTACCAATCTTTATGGTCTGTCAGAGCTTACTTCTGTTGGAGAGGATTTAGAACTAATTACTAACTCTGCTCTTAGCAATTTTGATGGATTATCCAGCCTTAGCTCTGTTGTAGGAGATTTGCATATATATAATAACGATGCCCTTAGCAATTTTGATGGGCTAATCAATCTTACCTCCATTGGAGAGGAATTGAATATAATTGATAATGATGCTCTTACAAATATTGATGCATTACAAGGAGTTAATGTTCTAGACATAGAGATTTCTGGAAACGATGCTCTGACTAATATTAGTGGGATAGATCATTTAAACAATATTGACCGCCTCGAAATTTTTCTTAATGCTGCCTTAAATAGTCTTTCCGGTCTAATAAATCTAAATACTGTCGGGACCTTGATTATTGAAGGTAACCCTCTTATAATAAATTTAGATTACTTATTGAACCTTACATCTGTTGCAGACGAAGAAAATGAGGTTTTACGTATTTCAGATAATCAATCT
>CAYNUV010000185.1:0-6324 GCA_964400245.1 uncultured Ignavibacteriaceae bacterium | reverse complement strand
ACTTAACGCACTTATATCTTTTATTGGATTGCTATACGATAACAATGTTCTAAGATTTATTAAATTACTTATAGGTGAAATATCACTTAAGGTGTAATTTTGATATAAATCAAGAAATTCAAGCTTAGTCAAATTCGATAATGGCTGTAAGTCAGTAATACTCTCATTGCTCAATCTTAGGTAAGTCAGGTTTGAGCAAAACTCTATTCCTTTTATGCTTCTCGTTTTGTATTGCCACAAGTAGAAATCAGAAGGATGTAAAGAATCAACCAGAAGTAGTTTTTCAGAATTCAGTTCCCCTCCCGGATATTTAATTCTATATCTTATGCGTGCTTCGAGAAAAATATCTTCAATTAAACTGGTTTGCCTTGATTTCACTGTTATCATTATTTCATCAGTGTATACATTTCCGTTTTTACATCTCATAGTAAGAGTAAATTTATAATTGCCCTCTATTTTAAAAGCGGTAATAAACTTATCAGTAAGAGATGATTGATGGATAGAATAAACAGTATCCGGATTATTAGGGTCTTGATCGTATTCAATAAGTTCAATTTCATCCCCTTCAGCTAACGTACTTTTTGTGGGATCAAAAATTACATAGCTGCCAACATATGTTTCCTGATCTTCGCCGGCATCGGCTTTTGATATTGTTTCTTTTGTATCAACCGGATTATTACACTTTGCTGTGGTAAGAATTAATGTGACAACTAAAACAAAGAAATTTAAAACTTCATTTTTATTATTTCCCATACCCCTATCCCCAATATTTTATTTTTTATTAAATGATTTAAAATTTTCATATAAACTTCTTTCATTCTCTGGTTCAATATTTGAAAAAAAATGATCGGAGTCAATAGAAAGAAAAATTTTTTCATTTGCTGAATGTGAAGAGTTGATAAATGGAAAGCACTAACTTTTGGGCACCAACTGTTTCCCGCTTTCGTCAACAGCATAAAGCGCATTCACAGGACAAACAGAACAGGATTCAATTAGAATTTCTTTTCCGATCTGAGGAATATTTATTTTAAATGTACATATCTTTTCATCATCAAGCTCAAAAACATCCGGGGCAACCCTTATACAATTTGCAGTCCCGATACACATTGTACGGTCAATCTTAATATTTAATCCGGAGATCTTTTGTTCAGGAAAATCATTTGCCATTTTCAATCTCAATTAAAAAAGAAATCTCATTTTAAATTAAACCATTTTCTTTTAAAATAAACAATCCAAGAGTGATTGTAATAACAGAAGCTAAAGTAGTTAAGAGAAGAATATTGCCAGCAAGCCTGCTGTTCGCTCCCATTGCTTCAGCCATAACAAAACTTGCAATAGCTGTAGGGCAGGCAAATAAAATAAAAATTATTCCCAGATCCATTCCACGGAAATCCAGCAGGTAAGCAATAAATGTTGCTGCCACAGGAAAAATAACCAATTTTAAAATAGTTGGAATTATAGTAAGTGCATCACGTCTTATAATATCACTAAAGCTTAGAAATCCTCCAATGCCAATTAATGCAAGCGGTAATGTTAGCGCTGCGAGATAATCTCCCGTTACAATTAAAACATCGGGGATAGAAATATGAAAGTAAGAAAAAAATACAGCAGCAAGTACAGCAATTATTAAAGGATTCTTAGCGATCTCTAATATCAGCTTGTTGTAATTAATTTGTTTTTCCTGCCTTAAAGGAATTGTAAGAGCAACAACGGAAAGAACATTATACAATGGAATTGTAAACGCAAGTGCAAGAGAAGCTTTGCCTAGACTTCCGACTCCATAAAAATTTACTACGAGTGCTAAGCCTACAATTGCAAAATTTCCCCGGAAACTTCCCTGTATAAATGAAGCTTTATCTTTATTGTTATTAGAGAAAAAATCTGCAGCTATCCAGGAAAAGCCAAAAGAAATTATTGTTCCGATATAAATAAAAGATATCTGGCTGACATTTAATACTTCGCTAAGATCAATAGATGATATCTCAAAAAATATTAATGCAGGAAGAGAAATATTAAAAACTATTTTGGATGAAATGGTTACAAAATTTTCATTTATCATTCCCATCTTTTTCAAAATATAACCAAGCGCAACTATTAGAAAAACAGGTGCAACAAGAAATATTGAGAAGAGGAGGTTTTGCAAGGTAATACTTAATCCTGAAATGATGGAAAAGTAATTGTGTAATTAGAAATTTATTTTCTTTCCATTACAACATTAAAAATAATTTTTATTCTTGCAATATCTTTCTTTTAAAATTTGTCTTGACTAATTTCTCTCAACACAAATTCCAAAGGAGGTTCTATGATTCTTATAAGAGAAGTATTTACAACAAAACCTGGTAAGGCTGGCGAGCTTGTAAAGAAATTCAAACAAGTGATTCCTTTTATGGAGAAGGAAGGTTTGAAAAACACGAAGATCATGACTGATCTTGTTGCAAAATACTGGACAGTAGTTATTGAATCAGAAACAGAAGATTTTGCCAGGTTCGAAAAAGAAGTTCGTGGTTTTACTTCCAAACCGGAAGTGAAAGAAATAATGAAGGATTACATGTCCCTTGTTGAAAGCGGTTACCGGGAAGTTTTTAAAATAGAATAGTTTTATAATTCAAAGACCGTCCATTCCGAAAAGCTTTTTTTCTCTTTGAAGAATGGATTGTATTTCACTTTGACTTTTAATTCCTTGCTCTTTAAGAGAATGTATTTGATATCCCGGTTTGAAAGTTCATCAAGATTAATTTTGTTTTCTTTGCTTATTATTTCATTTCCTTTAATCTTCGGATTGAAGTTGGAGTTTCTTACAAACATTTCCGGTTTGTTTGATGCAACAATAATATTTAAGTAAGACCAATCGGGAACTTCAATTAATATTTTCTTTTCATTATCAGCTTCAATCAGATTAGCTTTAACGTATCTGCCGATTTTAAGCTCTTCTTTAGTAAAAGCATCGATTCCCATTAGTCTGTAAATGTGAAATGAATAATAAATCAGAATTAAAACAATTAGCAATGGAATTTTAATTTTCTGTAAATGCTTTAAATATTTGAATTCAAACAACTGAAGGTTCTTTATAAAATAAACAGTAAAAGGAATTAAAAGGATATTCCAAATTTCGGTTACACGCCAGATGTTATGTGTAGGAATTCCTCTTCCTGTAAAAGACAATAAAGTTAGTGGAATAAAAGCAATCAGAAGAAGAATTAAAAATTTCCTTATTGCACTATCTCTGAAGAAAAGATAAAATGCAGCTATCACACCCGGAAAACAAAGATAAATAATATTATGATGAACAAATCTTGTTAAGTAGTTATTCTTTAAAATGGTGAACAAAGTTATTCCTTCAGCTCGTTCATAACCTCTGCTTGCATCCTGGAAGAACTGAAAAGGATTACCCGAAATATTAGCCTGGAATAATAACCAGTACAGCGGAAATGCAAAGCTGATAAAACCGATAATAAAAAAATTTACTATTCTTACATTTTTAACCTTTAATTTTCTATTGATTATTAAAACGGATATAAGTGCTAACGAAAAGACCCATCCTTCATATCTTATTGAAGAAGAAACAGATATTGACAGCACCGATAAAAATAAATAATGGTCCCAATCTGATTTTAACCACATGATGAAAAGAGCAATCCCTGAAAAGATAAAAAATAAAAACATAGATTCGGAAAGTGGCACTGCACTAAGAATAACTCTTGTTGGAAAAAACAAAGCAACGACTGAAGTTAAAAGTGTTATATACCTATCCCTGAATAATTGATGAGTTAACCAGATGAAAGCGATGAATGCTAAAACTCCAAATAAAGAACCGATGATTCTCGGAGTCCAGAAAAGATCGGAGAAAATTTTTATTCCAAATCCCATAACAATTGTATGGAAAGGAAGCCAAGTGGGAGTTTCTGTATAACCTTTATTTATCCATTCATAGGCAAGTAAAGTTCTGCCGCTTTCATCTGCTGAAATGGAAAAAAATCCTGCGTAATATAGAATTGCATTCAGAGCTGCTGAAACAATAATTAAAAAGAGAAGTGCTGTTATAAATTTATTTTTATTATCAAGGATTCCGTGAATCAAATTAATCATTCTGAAAAATATTTAAAAGTTTTTTAATACTAATTCAATCCTCTGGTTTCTCTCTCTTCCCTGTACATTTTGATTTGTTGCAACCGGAGAAAACGGACCAACACCCTGTGCAATCAATCTTTCGGAACCAATTAAATACCTATTCATTAAAGCTTTAATAACTGCATCTGCCCTGCTTTTAGAGAGTGCAATCTGAAAATCAATATTTCCCATCATACCTATATGCCCGACAACATAAAGAACCACTCCCATGTTGTTCTTCAGATATTTTGCAATCTCTTCCAATGCAGGTTCTGATCCTTCTTTAATCTCTGCTTTATCTGTATCAAAGTAGATTCCATATATTGTGGTATGACCAAACTTGTTAAGCTCATTTGCAATTGTTTCTGCATTAACCACTTCCTGTTTATCCAGTTCTATATCCGGCCCTATCACATCAACCTGAATGTAAACTTCACCTTTATCAAATTCATTTATAACCATCGTGAGAAAAACCAGCTGGTTTTTTTTAGTAGCCTTTCCCGCAATAAAATACCTGTTGTCCGTACCAGTTTTAGTTCCGGCAATGTTTGATTTTGCTTTGTAATCGAGCCCAATATATTCAGCAAGAATCCAATTTCTTCCTGCAACATCCATCGGTTTATCTGATTTTATAAAAGCAGTGAGTTCAAATCCTGTATTCTCTAATGCAGTTTTATAATAGTTTATCGCCTTTTGTACGCCGTTTTCATCTCTTGTTAAATATTGAATTCTTGTTATACTACCTTCAATGTCTTTTGAATCGGAAAGATTGTAAATATCTTCACCGGAAGGTTTGACCATAGGACCAAGTGTATATTTATAAGTTCCGTTTTCAATTTTATTGTAATAAACAATTACGGAACCGGGAAACCGCAGAACAAGCGGGTGATCCTTGCTTCCTATAATATCATTTTGAGCAAAGATGAGAAAGGGAAATAAAAAAATTGTCAGGATGATTTTATTAATAATGTTCATACTTCCTCTTGATTACTTCTCAATTACAAAAATAATGATATATTTTCCCTGCAAAAATTTTTCAAAAGACAAACTTATTAAATAAATAAATTTTGTTTTCACGAAAATACAAACTAATTAAGAAATTATGGTTTTATTCTTTATAATTTTCTTTACAGTTTATTCAGCAGCTAACTATTACATCTTTATCCGAGGATGGCAGGCTATCCATCTTATTTCTTTTCTTAAGCCATTCTATATAATTATTTTTTTAATTGCCGCTCTTTCATATTTAATATCAAGAATATTTGGTTCAGGCATTCCCGATTTTGTTTATGATATTTTACTCTGGACAGGATCTTTATGGTTTGCTTTTATGCTTTACTTCTTTTTGTTTATTCTTTTAATTGATTTAAGCAGGCTCTTCAATCACTTCTTAAGTATTTATCCTTCGTTCATTACTACTAATTATCAATCAGCTAAGTTTATTGTTTTTTTAATTGTAATCTCTCTAAGCATTATAATTATTGCTGTGGGATATTTTAACACCCGCAGCATTAAAATAAACTATGCTGAAATTGAAATCCCGAAGAAATCATCAAAGCTAAAAGAACTTAATCTTGTTCTCGTTGCTGATTTTCATCTTACTCCAATAAACGACGGTAAGCTTTTAAATAAAATTGTGGAAAAGATTAATACACTTAATGCTGATATTGTACTTATGCCGGGGGATGTTCTCGATGATAATGTTGTTATGCTGAAACGCAGAAGCATTGGTAAAGGACTTGCAACGATAAAATCAAAGTACGGGGTTTTCATTTCAAACGGAAATCACGAATTTATAATTGGTGTTGAGGAAGCTGATAAATATTTAGATGAATTAAAGCTTAATGTATTAAGAGATTCTGCTTTTCTTGTTGACAACAGCTTTTATGTTCTTGGAAGAGAAGACAGAAGCAAAAGTAATTTTACAGATAAAGAAAGAAAATCTTTAAAAGAAATTCTCGTTAACGTTGATAGAAATTATCCTGTAATTATTGTAGATCATACACCAAACGGACTTGATGAAATTGTACAGGAAAATATCGAACTCCAACTATCAGGACATACACATCACGGGCAAATGTTCCCGCTTAATCTTATAACAAAAATGATTTACGAAGTTAGCTGGGGATATTTAAAGAAAAAGCAAACACAATTTTATGTTACCTGCGGAGTTGGAACCTGGGGACCACCTGTAAGATTGGGAAGTGATTCTGAAAT
>CAYNUV010000184.1:0-6359 GCA_964400245.1 uncultured Ignavibacteriaceae bacterium | reverse complement strand
GACCAGATGGTTTACTGTTTTTTTTATTCCCCGTCATCTTTTTGTTAATAAATTTCTTCTTCAGGAAAGACTCAATCAAAATAATAATAGTTAATCTTGCAGCATATTTGGCAATTTTTATTTTAATATTCGGAGGTTTTTTATTATTCAGGTTTTTTTACTTTAAGGATATTCTCCCAAACGTTTATTATACAAAGGGAGTACCTCAATTGGTTGACTTGATAGATTTATTTCGCTTAAAACCAAGAATGTATAGTAAAATTTATCAATTATTTAATACCGCTATATATTTATGGGGAAGTTTTTTTGGGGGAGGAATAATTATTGTAACAGCTTATTTAGTTTATATCAAAGAGTTTTCAAAGGAACATTTAGTTTTATTTCTGATGCTGATTTTTTCCGTTGCAGTATATGCTTTACTTCCTCCTGATTGGATGGGAGAATTCAGATTTGCGACAATGTTCTTTCCCTTGTTTTATGCATATTCATTTATTATTGGTAATAAAGTAATTAAAAAAAATAATCAGCAAAAGTTTCCCAAATTTTTATTGCCAGCGATTTTAATAATTATACTGATAGGTCCCAGTATAAAAAATTTTATTGATCGAACCAATCAGTTTAAAGAAGAACCTACTGTTCCATTCAGTATGGTTGCAGATGAATATGCTTATACATTTAATAATTACGCAAAAATACTAAATGTTGAAAAGGGATCTTTGCTACTGCCGGATGTTGGTGGTACGTTATATTACTCTAATCTCAGAATTTATGATCTTGCCGGATTGACTGATAAAACAATTGCCAAAGCACAAACTTCAGAAGCTTTGTATGATTACGTATTTGATGTAATTAAGCCAACATTTATTCATACCCATTCCTATTGGGCTTATCATGTTAATTTCGATGCCGATGAATGTTTCCGTAGAGACTATGTACCAATCAGGGAAGAACTGGAGTCTTCAATGGAAAGTAGATATCCTGGTTTGAAAATATATTCTGGTGATTATGTAAGAAAAGATATTCTAAATGGCAACTTGAGAATTCTCCAACAATTTAAAATTAAATAAATTTCAGTAACTATACTTATGGAGAAAATAAAATTTAAGCTTCTTAATGATGAACTTAAGAAAGAATGGGATTCATATATTCTTGATGCGGCTGGTTCATCTTATGTACATCATTCTGCCTGGAAAGAAACTATTGAAAAATCTTATAAGCATAAACCATTCTATTTAATGGCATTTTGTGATAATAGAATAGTTGGCGCATTACCGATGTTCTTAGTTTCCATTCCTTTAATTGGTAAAGTGCTTGCCTCAGGTATATATGGCACTTACGGAGGTATCTGTGCAGATAATACGGATGTTGCTACATCTTTAATGAATGAAGCAGAAAATCTTTCACAATCATTACAAGTAAATTATTTGGAGATAAAAAATTTTGAAAACTTTAATTTAAAAAATAAGAAATGGGATAAGTATCTTAGTTACTACACCATGGTTTTGAAGTTAGATAAAAATCCTGATGTTGTCTGGAATAATATTACAAAGAAAGCAAGACAAAATATCCGTAAAGCAATAAATTCAGATATAAAAGTCGTAAATGGCCATCAGTATTTTGATGTGTTCTATGATTTAATTGCATATAAAATGAAATTATTGGGAACACCTGTTCACAGTAAAAAATTTTATAAATCTATTCTCGATAATTTCAAGGGTGCTGAACTTTATATCGCTCAACTTTCCGGTAAAGCTGTGAGTGTAGCTTTAACTGTAAAACAAGGTAATATTATTTTTGGATTGGCAAATGCAGCAGATCAAAATTATCTGCAATATAAACCTAACTTCCTTATCTATTTGGAAATTATTAAATCAGTTGCAAGCTCAAACATTGAATATTTTGACCTTGGCAGATCATTACTGAATTCGGGAACTTATACCTTTAAAGAGAATTTCGGAGCTTATCCTGTTCCTTTATACTATGATTACTACTTAAATAAAATCAAAACCATTCCAACAATCAACAAGGAAAATAAAAAATTACAAATAGCTACAAATATTTGGAGTCATCTACCGCTTGGTGTAACAAAAATGATTGGTCCACATTTAATAAAATATGTAGTGTAGTATAAATGTCTCAAAGCAAACTAAAATTAATTATTAATGGTGATGACTTTGGAATGGCTCAGAATATTAATGAAGGGATATTAAAAGCTCACACACATGGAATACTTACATCAACCTCAATAGTTCCTCAAGGATTGGCATTTGATCATGCTGTTGATATATTAAAAAAAAATCCCTCGTTAGATGTTGGAATTCATTTAACTCTCATTGAAGAAACTCCCCTTCTGCGCCCGGAAGAAGTTCCTACTCTTGTAAACAAGAGCGGAAAATTTTTCTCAAATGCAAAACAATTTTTTAAAAGATATTTGCTCGGCAGGATTTCTAAAGATGATGTCCAAAGAGAATTAGAGGCTCAATTTAAAAAAGTATTGAACACCGGTATAAAGATTACCCATATTGATGGGCATCAGCATATGCACGTCCTTAAGGATGTTTTTAATGCAACAATAAAGTTGGCATTTAAATATGATATCCCTGTTATCAGAATTCCCGAAGAGAAAATTAAACTTCATAATTTTTTTCGAAAGAAGGTACTTCCAAGAATTCTATCTCTGTATGTTTTGAATTTTATCTCAAGGCAAAGAAGAAATGAAAACAATTTAATACATACAGACCATTTTGCCGGATTTTTATTTGGTGGTAAGCTGAATAAAAATAATTTATTAACATTGCTTCAGCATCTTCCCGGTTCTGGTGTTTGCGAGGTTATGTGTCATCCCGGTATGAAAGATAATTCTTCAATTTATTCACACTGGGGCTCAAATTGGAGCTCTGAGCTTGATGCCCTGACTGATAAAGATATTTTAAACTTCATTAATGAAAAAGGAATTGAGTTAGTAAATTTTGATACGCTTATTAAAACAAAACGAAATAGAATTTCTTTATGAATTTAATTCCAAGCGTCTATAGAAAAATAATAATTTCATTTCAGAATAAAACTTTTACCGATATAACTTTTTTAATTTTAATCGTTCTTTTATCAAGAATCCTATTTGTATTCAACCTCGGATTCTATAGTGATGATTGGTCTTTCCTTGAAATGTTTTTCTTTGGAGATCAGAACTTTCTACAGAATTACAGGCCTGTTTATTTGTTTAACTGGTACCTGATGTATTCATTTTTCGGATTCTCTACGGCAGGTTATCATATAATTAATACCCTTGTGTTTTTCTTAACCGCAATACTTCTGTATATCAGTTTAAAGAAATTAAAATTCCCAAGGATATTTGTTTTAACAATACCACTTTTATTTATACTACTTCCCCATTATTCAACCATTCATTTCTGGATTTGTGTTATTCAGATTAACCTCTGTTTGTCATTATTTCTTATAAGTCTTTATTTTGATTTAAAAGCTTTGGAAGCTGATTTACCTAAATTACTTTTATGGAAGCTGATAAGCATGGTAGCTATTATTGCTAACGTTCTGACTTATGAACTTTTTCTCCCATTTTTCTATCTCAGCTTAATCATTACTTTTTATTATTACAGACAATTAAAGATTAATAACCCTGAACTCGTAGGTAAGGGCAAAATAGTAAATGTTAAAAAGCTTGTTGCACTTCTTTTTACAAATTTTTTATTCCTCAAAATTGCACTTATATACAAACTTTTTTTTACAGTAACTTCGTTCCGAATGATGGGAAGCGAAGTTTCATTTACGGAACATCTTTACTATCTTTTTTTAAATGCTATCAGATTAGATTACAATGAATATGATTACGGCTTCAATATAATCCAATCTTTAAAAACTGCTTTTGTTGAATACGGAATTCAACTGCCGGAAAAATTAATTACAATTTATAATTATTATCCTGATATTCATATTTTTATTATAGGCATAATATTGGCACTCATTATTTTTATATACCTGTATAAAGCAGTCAGCATTTATAATCTCAAAATCTTTAGTTTTAAAACCATTGGTAAGATGTTACTTGCCGGATTAATTTTATTTTTTGTCGGCTATTCAATATTCTTTACAAACTACAGCATTGCATTTACTCCTACCGGTATTGCAAACCGGGTTTCAATTGGTGCTTCACTAGGAGTTGCAATAATTCTGATTAGTTTAACTACAGGAATATGCCTGTTGATAAAACATGATAAGCTCAGAAATATTTTTTTTAGTTTAGCCGTTACAGGTTTGTGTGTATCGGGTTTTATAATAAATAACACAATTTCTTCTTTTTGGGTGGAAGCAGGTCAAGCAGAAAATGAAATATTGGAGGAAATCAAAAATGAGTTCCCTTCCCTTCCCGATAGCACAAGATTTATGCTTGATGGAGTTTGTCCATACTTTGGTCCTGCAATTGTTTTTGAATCAAGCTGGGATCTTGCAGGAGCAATGAGAATTGCTTACTCTCGTAAAGATTTGAGAGCAGATGTTATATCTCCAAATTTAACGGTTACAGAAGAAGGTTTTACAACTTCATTATATGAAGTAGATTATTTTTACCAGTATGATATACTTATTTATAATTATAATGAAAAAAAAACATTTTTAATTTCCAGTATGGAAGATGCAATAAAATATTTTGAATCGGTTGATTCAAATTATAATGGCAACTGTCCTTATGGGCAAGAAGCACATGGTGTTAAAATTTTTTGGTGATAATTAAATTGTAATTTATTATGTGCATTTGTAAAGATAAAAAGGAGAATCAATGAATCAAAATGAACGGCATGTTCTGGTTATCGGAGGGGCAGGTTATATTGGTTCTACTCTGATTAAAAAATTACTTAATAAAAATTATAAGGTTAGAGTTTTAGATAAATTGATTTATGATAATGGCTCATCAGTTTTTGATCTTATAGAAGATAATAACTTCTCTTTTATATACGGTGATTATGGTGATGATACAGTTCTAGAAAATTCCTTGAAGGATATTACTGATGTCGTTTTATTAGCTGCTCTCGTTGGAGATCCTATTTGTAAAAAATATCCTGAACTTGCAAATAAAACTAATTTAGAATATCCTAAAAAGCTTATTCATCATTTAAAAAATAAATCTATAAATAGATTTATTTTCACCTCAACATGCAGCAATTATGGCTTGAGAAATAATGATTCGCCTGCTGATGAAGAATCAGAATTAAATCCTTTATCATTATATGCAGAAACCAAAGTTGAATTTGAAAAATATATTCTCAGCAGTCTTAATAATATTGATTACTCTCCCACTATTCTTAGGTTAGCAACAGCCTTTGGTATCTCAAAAAGAATGCGTTTTGATTTAACAATTTCAGAGTTTTCTAGGGAACTGGCTCTTGGTAAAGAATTATTAGTCTTTGATGAAAATACCTGGAGGCCTTATTGCCATGTTTCCGATATTTCTAATGCAATAATTAATGTTCTCGAAACACCAAAAGAAAAAATATATGGGCAGGTCTTCAACGTAGGTAGCAATAATGAAAATTATACAAAAAAAATGATATTAGAATTAATCCAGAAGTATGTTGATAATCCCGTAATCAAATATAAGGAAGGTGGTTTTGATCCGAGGAACTACCGTGTTTCATTTAATAAAATAAGTACTGTTCTGAATTATGAAACACAAAATACAGCAAAAGAATCCATCAAAAATGTTATAGACGCCGTCAAAAATAATTTATACACCGATGTTGAAACGAGGAAAAATTTTTACGGAAATTATTTTATTCAGCAATAAATTAAAAAATTAAAAATGTCAGATTTTATACCACTTTCGGTTCCTTCAATAAAAGGAAATGAATGGAAATATATAAAAGAATGTCTTGATACAGAATGGGTTTCTTCTGCCGGAAAATATGTTGACTTATTCGAGCAAAAGATTGCAGAGTATACCGGGGCTAAACATGCAATAGCTTGTGTAAACGGAACATCATCTCTTCACACTTCTTTAATAATTGCAGGGGTTAAACCAAATGATGAGGTTATTATACCAACAATAACTTTTATAGCTCCGGTTAATGCTGTAAAATATTGTTATGCTTATCCTGTTTTTATGGATGCCGATGAATTCTATAATATAAATATTGAAAAAACTGTTGAGTTCATAAAGAAAGAAACTGATATTAAGGATGGTAATAGCTTTAACAAGAAAACTTCGAGAAGGATTTCTGCTATAATTCCGGTACATGTTTTTGGCAATGCTGTTGAAATTGAAAACCTGGTTGATATCTGTATTGAAAGAAATATAAAAATAATTGAGGATGCAACTGAAAGCCTCGGGACAGTTTATAATGAAGGGA
>CAYNUV010000183.1:0-6390 GCA_964400245.1 uncultured Ignavibacteriaceae bacterium | reverse complement strand
CCTAATTGCAGCAGCCTTATATATTTCTTCCATTTCATTTGAAAGAAAATATTTCCAGGTTATTATTATAAAAATTAAAAGAAATCCAGTTGTAAAAATCAACTTCAAATAAATATTGCTAATTAAAAACGGGAATAATAATCCAATTATCATTAGAAGAAATGAGAAAAGATTGAATTTAGATTCAAACCTAACAGCAAACAATTTATAAGCAATCATATACATAATTACAGCATTAATAGTTGCTGTGAACATAAATATTAAAGCAGCTCCATTTATACCCTTTAGTTCTATTGCAAACCGCATTGCAAGTATATAAAAAGGCAATTCTGTCAGCATAATCAATGCGGGGATTTTGGGT
Source organism: uncultured Ignavibacteriaceae bacterium (assembly GCA_964400245.1). Classification (GTDB taxonomy): domain Bacteria; phylum Bacteroidota; class Ignavibacteria; order Ignavibacteriales; family Ignavibacteriaceae; genus RBG-16-34-14. The sequence continues at coordinate 6,029 of CAYNUV010000183.1, read as the reverse complement.
TTACCAATCCCCTGAAAAAAATTATCTGGAATCGAAGAAATACCATTCATCAAGATTCCAATAGAAAGTAGTTGTAAAACAAAAGAACTGTTTTCGGCAAATTTCTCCCCTAACCATAATTCCATAGCCTCATAAGAAAATGATACTATTAAAAAAATAATTGGATACATAATGAGAAAAATAAACTTAACTCCCCTTAAAAATATTTTTTTTGAAATATCAGGGTTACTAAAAAAGCTTGAAGAAAACAAAGGGAATAGTACTCCTATAAGTGCACCTGGAATAAGTAGTAATTTTGTTACGACTTCATATGGCGTTGCATAATATGTTATTGTAGCTGCAGAAATTAAAGCCCCTATAAGAAATCTATCAGAATAAAGAATCATAGGGCCAACAATATTTGCAATGGTTATCCAAATACTAAACTTTAAAACTGGTTTTATTGAATTAAAATTTAACTGTATTTCATTTCTTAAATGTTTATTGACTTTAAAACATTGTATCAAATATAGTATCCATACAACTATTCTTATCAAAATCAAAAACACTACAATCCAGAAAAGGCTGTTTGTAAATATCAATACTAATAAAGGGCCAAGGAATGTGAATACTCCAAGAAAAACTCTGATAATATTTATTACACCAAATTTTTGATATGCTTCTAATACCCCTCTCAAACCGGCAGTAGTTGAAACTATTGGAATTGATACGGCAAGAATGAAAAAAGCATTTATAGTTTCTTCCTTCATATTATTAGAAATGTTAAAGATATTTACAAGGGAAGGAATAAAAATTGATAAAATTAATGTAGTTAAAAGACTTACTATCATCATCAAGCACAAAGAACTCCAGAAAATTTTGGGCATTTGATCAGTTTGATTTAAACCAATTTTCTCAGCCATAATTTTGGTAAGACCTTTTCCAATTCCAAAATCAAAAAAACTAAAATATCCTACTACTATCCAAACTAAATTAAGTATACCAAATCTTTCTGTCCCTAAACCTTTTATTAATGGTGGAATGAGAACTAAAGCAAAAATTAAAGGAATACCATAACCCAATAAATTGTATAAGGTATTTTTGGTTATTGATCTTCCACTATAAGTAATGCTTAAAATTTCGGGCTCTTCCACTAGTGTTTTCTATTTTGAATTATTTTACTTTTAAGAAGAGTAAACATGATGATTCGAAATTGCAGAACCTTAGTAGTAATAAAAAATTTATGTAAGTGTTTGAGATGATTTTTTATAAATACTCCCAGCCATTTTTTCTAAAATGGGTATAAAAAAGATAATTATAAACAGACTGGTAAACCAATAAACGAGCCTAGTAACCATAACTAAAAAAGAAAAGCCTATTATCATATAAAGGAAAACAAGAACGGCAAATACGATTAAACTTTTTTTACTATAAAATTTAAACCAAAGCCAAGTTATTAGTAATCCAATTAAATAAGGTCCCAAAAATGTACCTGCAATTCCAAAATCTGCATGCAGTTCACGAATATAGGTGGCAGTATTTGACCACATTGGGATATAATACCCCTTTTGGTAATCAGGAGGTCTTTTTATTATACCAAATTTTGCAATTACATCATATACTGGTAAAAAAGTATTTTTTCCAAATCCTGTATTTTCGCCTTCAGAACGCAAATATTGATTTAATACACCGACAGTACTACTGAGATAAAGATAAATAGAAGGAGATATAATCATATTTTCTTCTAATTGTCTAAGTTCTTTACTCGCACCCCTATAGTTCTCAAATGTAACCCTTGAAATTCTGACAAAAGAAGCGCTTGCTATAAATAATACAGCCAGTATAGTAGAAGCAAGTATTGCATTTTTTCTTGAGAATTTAAATCTTTTTGATGACTCATTATTGAGTAAATGCCTGAATAAAAAAAATGAAAATACAAACTCCATTAAAGCAAACAGCATGCCTGCTCTTCCCACACTAGCTAATTCTCTAATAATTATACCTATAAAAGGGAAGAACGTTAAAAATGAAAATCTTCCTTTGTAAGCAGTGTAAATCCCAGAAAAGAAAACCGCAACATAACCTACTGCAGAAATGTAAGGTATAAAACCTTTCATTTCCCCCTCAACAATTAATCTATAAACTCTATTTGCATTTATTAAAACTGCAGGGATACTTCCAAACATATTAATCAGTACTATCCAATTTTGTATAGCACCATAGAGGCATATAAGGCTAAAAAAAAAGAGAGAATACTTTAATGCCTTTCCATCATCAATAAGGATTGCTAATGCCATATTTGATTTTTCAGAAACTTGAACTTTAGGAATTAAATTCTTTGCGCTAATTATAGTTAATACCCCAAATAAGAAGGATAAAAATGCTGAGATGATAAAGAACCATGTTAAGGGGGTAAAATCAGGATAAGGAAGAAATTTCAATTCATATAAAAAAACAAGCACACCCCAAATAATACAATAGAGAGTTAAATGATTAACCCACTTCCTGAATAATAATTTGCCTAAAATTATTCCAATTATTGATGTAGTTGCAATTAATAACAATGACATTTTAAATGCTAAAATTTTATTCTATAAATTTTAACAATTCTTTTAAAAAAACTGGATTCTCTAATTTGAAGCGGGTTTTCAAGTTTCTCCCTGTTCACAGCTTTTTCTCCCCAAAAAATAATTGGAATAAATAAAAATGAAAAGAGAAAAAGCATCCCAAGAATAATCGTTGATCTTTTTGGACTATCTTTTAATTCAGGTGGGACTGCTTTATCTATAATCATTATGGTAGGAATACTTTTTTGTTCTTCTACCTTTGCCTGTTCAAACATTGGCATTACTATCTCCAGAATTGCCTGCTGTATTTCAACTTCCCTGAAAGTTCTCAGGTACTGGATTGATATATCGGGCATCTTATTAAATGGAAATAATATATTGGAGGTGGAGCTTAAACCTGAAGAGTTTTTTAATTCCTGTACTTTGCTTTTTAGTAAATTTATTTCTGCTAAAACACCCTGGTATTGAGGAGAAGTTTCCCCATAAGATTGCTGTACAAAATAACCTTCCATTTCTTTTTTAGTAAGCATAGCCTCAATTTCAGCAGCTGCTTTAACTGTTACTTCAAGTTGTTCAGGTACGGCAACAATGCCGTATTTTTTTTGAAATTTATAAAGTGAATCTTCTGCGCTTCTTAAATCATTAACATTTTTAATATATCTTTGCTCAATGAAGACTCTGTTATTTTTTGCTCTTGCGATATTATATTTAATATTTAAACTATCAACTAAAGTAACCATGTAGTTTGCAATCACCGCACTTACTTTAGGATCTTTGTTAATTACACTAAAATCAATCATACCATATTCATTCGGATCTGAGGAAATATCGGCTCTAAATGCCTTAATTACTTTATCCCAATTATTATCATCAATTTCATAATACTCCATTAGATTAAATTTATTTATAACATTTGTTAATGCAGTTCTGCTATTTATAATACCTAATAAAACATCTTCTGATGTATTGGAAACTCCAAACAATCTCGAACCCATAGATGCAATTGATGATTTACCGCCAAGCAGACTGGTTAAACCACCTAATCCTCCCATTTGATTATCAGGAGGAATCATAATTGTTGCTGTGGCTTTATATTGTTTGGGTAATAGAAATGCAACCAGTGTTGAAATTATTGCAACAATAAACAGGTTAATAAAAAGAAATTTCTTCCATTTGTACAAAACATAAATGTAGTCACCGAATTTAATTTCTTTTTTTTGTGTTTCATCCATGATGGTTATTTTAGTTTGTTGAAATAATTTAACTATTATCGAATTGTTAATTTAATACATTTCCTTTAGTTATAGCAACATTATTATTAGTTCACTAAGGTTAGTTCAAAGATTAGAAAATTAATTTCTTATAACATATGAATAACAAAGAATGGTCTAAAAAAATATTACAAAAATATGATCCGTCATTTAAACATCGTTGGGAACTTTACGAAGAAGTTATTAAAGGTTCATTAAATACTCAAACTATATGGATTGACTGCGGATGCGGTAATAATGGAATGATTAAAACTTATAGTGAGTTTGTTAAAAAAGCTATTGGAGTTGATATTATTGATCCTGCTTATAAAAAAAATTATATAAAAGCAGATATAAGACATTTACCCTTCCCTTCTGATTATGCTGATTTAATTACATTAAGATTTGTAGTAGAACATTTTGAAAATGATACTGAATATACAAACGAACTAACCAGGGTAATTAAAAAAGGTGGGAAAATAATAATACTTACAACAAACCTTTTAAGTCCTCTTATATTTTTACCCCGTTTATTTTTGCCTTATTCCTTAAAAAATAAACTCCTTACAAAATTATTTAAAGTAAAGGATGATGATGTTTTCCCAACTTATCATAAAATGAATACTCCAAATAAATTTAAAAACCTAAACAAAGATTTTAAATTAAATAAAATGATGTTTATATCTGATTTAAACTTTACAAGAAAATGGGTTTTTATATTATTATTGATTTGGCATAAACTTACGGGAATGAAGGTGTTAAATAAATTCAGAACGAATATTTTAGTTATTCTTGAGAAGAAATAATTTTATTAATGACTATTTTAACAAAATAATTTTCTTAACTGAAGAATAATTCTCTGTTTGTAGTTTGTAGAAATAAATTCCACTTGATAGAATACTTCCATCAAATTCGACTTCATAATTCCCTGCGATCTTTTCTTCATTAACTAAAATTGCAACTTCTCTTCCCAGAATATCATAAACCTTAAGATATACAAATGACAATTTGGGAATTACAATTTTTATAGTTGTAACAGGATTGAATGGGTTGGGATAGTTTTGGGATAATAAGAATTCATTTGGATTTACTGGTTCATTATAATCAATAGAAGTGACACCTCCACCATCGGTGGTATGAAGAATAAGCCCTTGCTCACCAACTGCCCAAGCTATATTCTGATTAACACAATAAATGGAAAACAAATTAATAGACTCAAGAAGTTGAGGTCCCCAATTTATTCCTCCATCGGTTGTTTTTAAAATAAAACCTGTAGGGCCTGCACCGACAGCCCAACCATAATTTTGATCTGCAAAATGAATTGACATTATAGAGCTATTATTAATCCCACTAGATTGAAGAATCCAATTTAATCCAGAGTTATTAGTATTGAAAATAGTTCCGCTTTGTCCCCCGACCCATCCATTATTCATATCTATGAAAAAGATAGAAAATAGATAAGCATTGGCTTCAATAGAAGATTGTATTTCCCAGTCTAAACCGCTATTAGTTGTATTTAGAACTGTACCAAACCAACCTGCGATCCATCCGTTATTAGCATCAACAAAATAAACAGAGTTAAATCCATAATAGTTAGGTATTGATTGTTCAGACCAATCTATTCCACCATTTTGTGTTTGTAGGATTATTCCAGAAGCATCGCTATAATATAATCCCACAGCCCATCCCCGATTTTCGTCAATGAATTTTACGGAATTCAATTCATAGTCTGTTCCAATAGTTTGACTTTCCCAATTTTCGCCACCGTTAGTTGTATTAACAATAGTACCATTAGCCCCTACCGCCCAGCCTTTATTCTGGTCAATAAAGTTAATTGAATTTAAGTCATTATTTGTATTGCTTATGTGGTTAATCCAATCATTGCCTCCATTAGAAGTTTTGAGGATCATACCACCACTGCCCGAGATCCAACCTACGCTATCATTAACAAAAAAAACTGAGGTTAAATAATTATCTGTCCCAATTGATTGACTAATCCAACCTTCCTGACAAAATGTAGTTAATTGTAAAAGAAAAGAAATTATAGCTATTGAGTATAATTTTTTTAAGGAAAGTTCTAACTTTCTCATATTGCACCCCTTTGTTTACAACAAAAATAAATTACATTTGAAAAGAACTGAATAAAAATTTCAATGTCAAGCTAAGTTTTTACAGATTTTTATTCTTATCCACATCTTGATTTTATTATTTTTTTCACTATTTTAATAAGTAA
>CAYNUV010000182.1:0-6405 GCA_964400245.1 uncultured Ignavibacteriaceae bacterium | reverse complement strand
TGAGACTGCAAATAATTATGGAATTGAGTTAGAATTAAGAAAATCATTGAATTTCATTTCCCCTGTTTTTGATTACTTATCATTTGTAGGGAATGTTAGTCTTATAAAATCTGAAATTGAAGTTAACTCTAATACTGAAAGCGGTTTCCAGGAATCTAAAAGGCCGCTTCAGGGACAAGCTGATTATGTTTTAAATACCGGTTTATACTACGATAACTTTGATCTTGGTCTTAATAGTTCAATAGTTTATAACAAAGTTGGAGATAGAATAGCCAAAGTTGGATTTTCCGGGTTAGGAGATGTTGTTGAATTGCCAAGAGATCTTCTTGATTTTTCAATTTCTCAAAAACTATTCAATCATTTTTCTATAAAATTCTTAGTCAAAGATTTATTTAATCAGGATAGGAAGTTAATTCAAAGAACTCCCAATGGTGATAAAACTGCAGAACTGGAAAGAACCGGCAGGAGTTTTTCTTTGGGATTATCATATCAATTATAAAAAACTAAAAATAAACGGAGGAAAAGATAATATGAAAAAATTTCTAATGACAGTTTTGATGATTGTTTTTACAATCGGACTTTCCTTTGCGCAGGTTGTAATACAGGGTGATATTACTACAGATATGACTCTTACTTCAAGCAATACATATTTGCTAAGTGGTTTTGTAAGAGTTCAGTCCGGTGCAACTTTATATATACAACCAGGAACAATTATTTATGGTGAAAACACTACACAGGGTTCTCTGGTAGTAAAACCAGGTGGAAAAATTGTTGCACTGGGAACTGAACTGAATCCAATAATTTTTACAAGTGAATTTACTAAACCGGGCTCAACTCAGGAACCAACCTATGGAGATTGGGGTGGAATTATTCTTTTAGGAAATGCACCTATAAATGTACCGGGAGGAACAGCAGCAATAGAAGGACCCGGAGATTCGTATGGTGGAGCTAATGCTGAAGACAGCAGCGGTGTTATGCAGTATGTCAGAATCGAATATCCGGGAATAGCTTTCTCCCTTAATAATGAAATTAACGGTTTAACTTTTGGTGGTGTTGGCAGCAAAACTGTAATTGACCATATTCAGGTTAGCTATTCAGGAGATGATTCTTATGAATGGTTTGGCGGAAATGTTAATTGCAAATACCTTGTTGCATTCCGCGGCTGGGATGATGACTTTGACACAGATTTTGGTTACCAGGGAAAACTTCAGTTCTTAGTTGGAATAAGAGATCCTGAAATTGCAGATCAATCAACCTCTAATGGTTTTGAATCTGACAATGATGCTTCAGGTTCAACAAATAATCCAAGAACTTCTCCCACATGGTGGAACGTAACTTTAATCGGGCCTCTTGAAACAACAAGCTCAAGTATAAATTCCCTTTTCGGAAGAGGAATGCATCTAAGAAGATCATCTCTCAATAAAATTTCTAATGCAGTTATCATAGGCTGGCCAAGAGGAATAAGAATAGATGGAGTAAACACTATTCAGGGTGCAATAAATGGCGATATATGGATTGATAACAGTATAATTTCGGGTTGGACATCTACTGCACTCGACACTGTAAGTTCCGGTGGTGCTTCATTTGATATCAATGCCTGGTTTACTACTTCAGGAGGCAGAACTTTTGCAAGCAACAGTGAACTGATGTTAACCGATCCATTTAACTTAACTAATCCTAATCTTCTGCCGTTGCCTGGATCTCCAATTTTAACTGGCGGTGCTACACCTCCAAATGATGGCTTCTTTGATCCAACAGCAACATCTCTCGGTGGTTTTGCAAGTGTGGACTGGACAGCTAACTGGACTGCATGGCCAAAAACAACAAGTGTTAAGGAAGAATATAATACCGTCATTTCAGATTTTGCATTAACACAAAACTATCCAAATCCATTTAATCCATCTACAAAAATTAGTTATTCATTACCTCAGAGTGCTGCTATAAAGCTTACAGTTTATAATACTCTTGGACAAGAGATTGAGGTTCTGGTTAATGGATTTAAAAATGCAGGTACTTATGAAGTAACCTGGAATGCTTCAAATCTGCCAAGTGGTGTTTATATCTACACGATACAGAGTGAGAATACTTATATAACAAAGAAAATGACTTTACTTAAATAATTAAAAGATAATAAGAAGGATTGATGTTGGATTTATAAATCCGAAATTCTTTTGCTCTCTCTGTTCCCCTTCGACGACAAGGACGTCTTAAAAAGGCGTCCTTTTTTATTACATTCATCACACATAACAAAAATTTAACCTTTCCTTAATAATAATATAAAGTTGGTATGATAATTTGTGAACGAAAATTTATTTGAAAGGAGAAAATATGAATTACAGGAAAGAAATAATTTTGAACCTCCCATTAAAAGATTCTGGCAATAAAAATAACAGTAAAGATAGCCGAAAGAAAAATGAAGCTGAGGTTATAGAAAGATTAAGCAGGTTTTACAGATTGACTGAAAGATTAAGAGAAACCGAATGGAACCAGGAATATTTTCTTATCTATAATTCCTATGTCCTTGATAATGCCTGATATGCTTGTTAAAAGTTTGCTGCAATTTTTATCTTACCTGTTTCTTCCGTCAGTTCTTCATTTCTTATCTCAACATTCCTGTGAATAATTATTGAAGAATTTGCTACAAGCTTGTGAGTTTCAAATTTAATATTGTCCATGCGGATATCAATAAAGTTGACCTGAATTTCTTCAGGGATATTTCCTTTGATAGTCGCTCCACCATTAAAAAATCTTATACCTTCACGCTCATATTCAATATTTAAATGCCAGTGCCCATGAAGAACAACATCAGCATTTATTTCCTTTAAGAAAGAAATGATCCTTTTCTTTTTTTTGAGTTTCATAGTTTGCTTTTCAAGTTTTTGCCAGAACACAGAGGTGAGATTATATTTTTTTAATTTTATTTTGTTAAAGTGATGATGAGTTAAAACCATTCTGGTATATTTTGGCGAAGAAAAGTTTTTCAGTAAGTTACCGGTTTCAGACAATACTTCCTCAGTAATTTTTCCATTAGATGCAAAAGGATTTTTTACTTTGGAGTACCTGGCAATTGAGTTAATACCAATAAATAGAACATCATTTATTTTTTTTAAGTAAGGAAAATAATTGTTATTTGTTCTGTTTGTTCCTTCGAAAGTCTCACTGAAGTATTCGCCAAATTCGTTTACCTTTTTATCATAATCAATGGTTCTGCACTTTTCCTGAAAACTGAAAATATCCTCCGGAGTCTGAAGTCCCCCGAAAATATCATGATTTCCTATAACAACAGACAACCTGTCGCTTCTTAAAATATCACAAGACCTGAAAAACCTTCTTAATATTTCAAAATCTCCAGGTGAAGCATTGTCTGTTAAATCTCCTGTAATTACAATATGATCAACTTTCATATTTAGGGCATACTTTACCAAATACTTAATGCTTTTAAGATTGGAGTTCTTAAAAAAAGTGTTAAGGTGAATGTCGGAAATGTGTGCAATCTTCATTACTATAAAACTTTGTATTTCATTGCAAGCAAAGATGTTTAACTAATATTAAGAAATAATAAATTCCGTGTGACTAAATCATTAAGAAAAAACTTTTATAATTAACAATCTGATAACTTCGATTTAATTTTGGCTTAACATTTCAATTATAACTTCCCACACACTTTCCAAAAATATAAAAGGAGTTACAAAATGAATCGCATTGTACTGTATTTTATTTTTTCTTTCTTTATAGTCCTGTCACAAACTATTCTTTCTCAGTCGGGCGGAATTGAACTTCAGTATTTAAGCACTTACCAAACCGGGATTTTTGATCAAGGTGCTGCTGAAATTGTCGCCTACGACCCTGTTACTGAAAGACTATTTTTTGTTAACGGGGGTTCAACTACAATAGAAGTTCTTAATATTTCTGATCCAACCAATCCTGCTTTTGTTCAGTCATTAGATATGACTCTCTATGGCGGCTCAGCGAATAGCGTTGCCGTGAAGAATGGTATTGTTGCAGTTGCTCTTGAAGATACAATTTTACAAGCGAATGGAAGAGTTTTGTTTTTTGATGCTGCCGGAACTTTTCTTAATGAAGTTACTGCAGGTGCATTACCTGATATGATTATTTTTACTCCGGATGGATCGAAAGTATTAACAGCAAACGAGGGAGAACCAAATGCAGATTATGACGTTGATCCTGTTGGTTCTGTAAGTATTATAGATATCTCAGGAGGAATTGCAACATTAACACAAGGTAATGTTCAGAATGTTGATTTCTCAGTTTTGAATGGCGCTACTTTAGATACAAGTATTAGAATTTTCGGTCCTAATGCAACAGTAGCTCAGGATTTGGAACCGGAATACATAGCAATCTCTGCCGATTCAAAAACTGCATGGGTAACCTGCCAGGAAAATAATGCTTTAATGATCATTGATATTGATAAGGCAGAGATATTAGATTTACTAGGATTAGGTTTCAAAGATCATAACCAACCTGGTTTTGGTCTCGATGCCAGCGATCAGGACGGTGCAATAAATATTGCAACCTGGCCTGTAAAAGGAATGTACCTGCCTGATGCAATTTCATCTTTTGTTTACAATGGAGAAACATATCTTATAACTGCTAATGAGGGAGATGTTAGAGAATACGATGGATATGAGGAAGCGGAAAGAATGAATAATATCACTCTTGATTCAGTTGTATTTCCTGATTTCGCAACTCTGCAGCTGAATAGTAATCTTGGACGATTAAATATAACTACTTCATTGGGGGATACTGATAATGATGGTGCTTTTGAGGAACTCTATTCTTTTGGAACAAGATCTTTTACAATCTGGGATTCCGCAGGAACCCTTGTTTATGACAGTGGAGATGAATTTGAACAGGTAACAGCTTCTGTTTATCCCGCTAATTTTAATGCAAGCAGTACATCGAATTCCTTTGATAACAGGAGTGATGATAAAGGTCCTGAACCTGAAGCAACTCTTATTGTTGAACTGAAGGACAGTATTTATGCATTTATTGGTTTGGAAAGAATCGGCGGCATATTTGTTTATAATATTACCAACCCAAACAGTCCGGTATTAATTCAATATATAAATAACAGGGATTTCAGTGGAAGTCCTTCCGGAGGTACCGCAAAAGATTTAGGTGTTGAAAATACGATTTTTATTGATTCGAGCGATAGCCCAAACGGTTTACATCTTCTTGTTGCTGCCAATGAAGTAAGCGGGACCGTTACTATTTTTACCGTAGAAGAAGTTGTAATTCCTGTTGAACTTATTTCTTTTGCAGCTAACAGTATAAATGGTGGAATAGAATTAACGTGGACTACGGCTACAGAAATAAACAATTTAGGATTTGAAATAGAGAGACAAGAAGGCAGTAAACAATCAATCAATTGGAAAAAGATAGGATATGCAGCTGGTTATGGAACAACAACAGAAACAAAAGCTTATTCATTTACAGATAATGATGTTGCTACAGGAACTTATTCTTATCGCTTAAAACAAATAGATTTCGATGGCAGTTATGAATATTCAAAAGTAATTGAGGTTGATTTTGCTACAGTTTACGATTTCAATCTTTCCCAGAATTATCCTAATCCATTTAACCCGAGTACGAATATTGCATTTCAGATTGCGGATTTCAGTTTTGTAAGTCTAAAAGTATATGATGTTTTAGGAAGAGAAGTAGCTATACTTATTAATGAAGAAAAAGAATCCGGGAAATATGAAATTGAGTTTAACTCATATAATCTTTCAAGTGGTTTATACTTTTACACTTTAAAAGCAGATAATAATATCAATACTAAAAAGATGATTTTGATAAAGTAAATGAGAGAAATGTTTTTGAAAAAGCTTGTCATAATATGGCAGGCTTTTTTTATTTAAGATATTCTATTGTAATTTGTTTTTTGGAATAATCTGTATATAAATTTTTCTTGTTTCCGGTTCGGGCTCATCAATTATCTGCCAGATAGTAGGGTTACTGTACTTAAGTGTTTTAATTCTTTTTTCATTATGAGCAGCTATGATCTCTTCAATTACAGGCATGATGTCTGATGGAACCTGTATATTAGTAGTAGTAATTTCCTGCATAGATTTTTTACCTCTCAATCTAAATAAACTCACTTCTAATATAACAACTCCTTCATAAAAGCAAAAGAAAATTTTTAAAACGGGAAAAAATTAATATAGCTCGTTACATCAATTATAAATAAAAACATCCATTTCTTTGAATATTTATTAATTGAACTAAGATTAATGGAAAAAAAATAGTTCTTAAAGAAGAATGAGATCGAAATTATTTTAAGTTGGAATTTTAGTTCCCAAATTTTCTAAAAGCAAAAAAGAATTGTTTTAAATTTATATCAGATAAACCGTAAAATTGAATAGATTTTTTCTCAGGTATATA
>CAYNUV010000181.1:0-6450 GCA_964400245.1 uncultured Ignavibacteriaceae bacterium | reverse complement strand
CTGGTTTGGAAGATTAATTGTTTTTGAAATTGCACCCGAAATAAACGGCTGTGCTGCTGCCATCATTTTAATGTGTGCATTAGAACGAATAAACCTTGTACCTTTCTTTCCGTTTTTATTGGCACAATCAAAAACAGGGTAGTGATCATGCTTTAAGAATGGAGATCCTTCAATTGTCATTGTTCCGCATACATAATCATTAGCGGATGCAATTTCCTGCTTAGAGAATCCTAAAGCTGTAAGAAGATTAAACGAAAGTGATTCTATTTCATCTTCATCCAATTTAAGTTTGTTAACTAAAAATTCTTTACTAAGACTGAATTTGTTAAATGCGAATCCCAGTTCAAAAACTGTAGGAAGCATTGCTTCAACTTTATCCAGAGTATCATCTGTAAATCCTTTGGCTTTAAGAGATTCATGGTTGATGTACGGACATCCAACAAGAGTTCCTGAACCTTTAGCATATTTTACGATTTCATTTATTTGGTCTTTGTTGTAGCCAAGTCTTTCAAGAGCAGGAGGAATAGATTGATTGATAATCTTAAAATATCCGCCACCAGCAAGCTTCTTAAATTTTACCAAAGCATAATCAGGTTCAACACCGGTTGTATCGCAATCCATAACAAGCCCGATTGTGCCTGTAGGAGCGATAACTGTAACCTGGGCATTTCTATATCCATATTCATTTCCAAGCTCAAGAGCTTTATCTGCATCTTCACGTGCAGCTTTTAAAAGATCGGAAGGACAATACTTCGGATCAATTCCAACAGGATAAATGGAAAGTCCTTCATATTCTTCGGTAGGAACATTATAAGCTGCTCTCCTGTGATTCCTGATTACCCGCAGCATTTGTTCTTTATTGTTTTCATAATTGGGGAAAGCACCAAGTTCTTTTGCCATCTCAGCAGAAGCTGCATAAGAAGTCATGTGCATAATTGCAGTTAAAGCTCCGCAAATAGCAAAAGCTTCAGGACTATCATAAGGAATTCCCTGAAGCATAAGCAATGAACCAAGGTTTGCATAACCTAAACCTAAAGTTCTGAACTGGTAACTCAATTGTGCAATTTCTTTGCTTGGGAACTGAGCCATCAATACACTAATCTCAAGAATAATTGTCCAGAGTTTTGTTGCATGGCGGTAAGCTTCAATATTAAATTCCTGTGTTTTCGTATCATAAAATCTAACAAGATTTAAAGATGCAAGATTGCATGCAGTATCATCAAGGAACATATACTCGCTGCACGGATTTGATGCTTTTATCGGACCATCATTCGGGCAAGTGTGCCATTCATTTATTGTAGTATGATATTGAATTCCCGGATCTGCACAAGACCATGCTGCGTAAGAAATCTGTTCCCATAAATCTCTTGCAGGAATTGTTTTACATGCTTTTGGTTTTCTTCCATCTTTTTCAGCTTTTTTCTTTTCCACTCTCCAGTATAAATTCCAATCCCTGTCATTAATAACGGCTTCCATAAATTCATTGGCAACACGTATGGAGTTATTAGAATTCTGTCCGGATACTGTTAAATAAGATTCTGAAGTCCAGTCAACATCATAAACAGGAAACTCGATTGATTTGAAACCAAGTTTAGCAAGTTGAATTACTCTCTCTATATAATTGTTAGGAATGTTTACTTTCCTTGCTTCAATTACTGCATGCTTTAGTTTTTGATTAAGCTGTTTGTTAAACCTGTCATTTTCAGGATGTTCATCATAGCAGGCTTTCATAACTGCATTCAGATGCTGGTTGCATAGCTTTGAACCTGTTACAAGAGCGGCTACTTTTTGTTCTTCGTGAACTTTCCAGTTTATGTATTCTTCAATATCAGGATGATCCATATCAAGAGTAACCATTTTAGCTGCTCTTCTTGTTGTACCGCCGGATTTAATAGCTCCTGCTGAACGATCTCCTATCTTTAAGAAAGACATTAATCCTGATGACTTACCTCCGCCGCTTAAAGGTTCATTAACTCCGCGTATATCTGAAAAGTTTGAACCAGTTCCCGAACCGTATTTAAACAATCTCGCTTCACGAACCCACAAATCCATTATTCCGCCTTCGTTAACAAGATCATCATTTACAGATTGGATAAAACATGCATGAGGCTGCGGATGTGTATAAGCATCACTTGAAGCAGTAAGCTCACCGGTTTTATAATCAACATAATAATGTCCCTGTGAAGGACCGGAAATTCCATACGCCCAATTCAATCCCGTATTAAACCATTGCGGACTATTTGGTGCGGACATTTGATTTGCAAGCATGAACATGTGTTCATCATAAAAAGCTTTTGCATCTTCTTCTGTGTTAAAATAATTTGCCAGCCAGCCCCAGTAAGTCCAGCATCCTGCAAGACGATGGAAAACCTGTCTTGAATCTGTTTCAGATGAATATCTTTCTTTTTCAGGAAGCTGTTCTAATTTTTCTGTATCAGCTTTTGATGCCTGAAGCCATGAAGGAATACCTTTTTCCCTGATCTTCTTTTGTAATTTCGGAACACCTGCTTTTCTAAAATACTTTTGTGCAATAATATCGGTTGCAACCTGCGACCATGATTTCGGAATGGTCACATCTTCCATTCTGAAAACAACCGATCCATCAGGATTTTTTATTTCAGATGTTCTTTTAACAAATTCAATTGATGATAATGGGTCCTTTCCGGCTTCAGTAAAAAATCTTTTAATTTCCATTAGTAACTCCGTAACATTTTAGAATTTTTATTTGTATTGTAAAGTAATTTTTCTTTTGCGATGGTCTTGAACTGAAGGATATAGAGGATTTTATTTTTGTTCATTAATTAGTTGGCAATTTTGTTTTAGTGTTTGTTGAACTTAAATACAAACTAATAAAAAAAATGAATTAAAAAAACAATGCTTAGAAAATTTTGAAAATTTTTTTTTCAGTCGGCGAAGAAGCGTTGTAAAGTTGAAAATTTTTTTTGAGAAATCAAAATTAAATTTTTCATTTGTGCAAAAATATTTTAAAATATTTTTCAAATCACAAATAAACTAAAGTGAAACTGAATTTGATTATATTTGAATGAAAAATTTTCCGTTTGTGTAAACTCTCTGTGAAACAAATCAAAAGTGGTTTATATTTCAACCGCAATTTTATTTATTAAAGAGTCAGCAATTGTCCGAACAAATCATTGAAGTAAAAAACCTCACAAAACAGTTCAAAGAAGTTAAAGCTGTAAATAATCTTAGCATAAATGTTTTTAAAGGGGATGTTTTTGGATTTCTTGGTCCAAACGGAGCTGGCAAAAGCACAACAATAAGAATGCTTCTTTCACTGATTAATCCAAACAAAGGTGATATTAAAATTTTTGGAATGTTGCTTAAAGAAAAGAGAAATGATATTCTTAGAAGAGTTGGTGCAATTGTTGAAAAACCTGATTTTTATGGTTATTTATCAGCTTTTAAGAACCTTGAAATACTTGGCAAATTATCGGGAATCAATCCTGATAAAAATAAAATAATGGAAATACTTGAACTTGTAGGATTGGAGAAAAGATATAATAGCCGTGTAAAGACTTATTCTCACGGAATGAAGCAGAGACTTGGAATTGCCCAGGCACTTTTACACGATCCTGATCTTATAATTCTTGATGAACCAACGACAGGTTTGGACCCGCAGGGAATGAAAGAGATAAGGGAATTGATAATCTATTTAAGTAAAGAAAAGAACAAAACAATTTTTCTTTCTTCCCACGTACTTTATGAAGTTGAATTAGTTGCAAACAGGATGATAATTCTTAACCAGGGAACTACACAGGTTGAAGGTTATGTTGAAGATCTTCTGAATGCAAAAGAGTTGAAGGTTACTTTCAGAGTTGGAGAAACTGAAAAAGCATTAAAACTTATGGGCGAAAATAAGTGGAATCAAAAACTCGAAACTCAAATTGAAGACAGACTGATTTTTAAACTTGCACCCGGCGAAATTTCCATCCTTAATAAATATTTTGTTGAAAATGATATAACTGTAAATGCAGTTGTTCCTTTGCGTTCACTTGAAGAATATTTTCTTAAACTTACTGAAAAAACACCCTGATGATTACTGTAATTAATATTGAGTTGTATAAAATTTTCAGGAAATGGAGAACTTATATTGGCTTTATAGCAATTGCAGTAATCGTTCCACTTGTTCAGGTAGCTATGCTGATTGAAGGAGAACGATCACTTGATTTTATGACAAGAAATCTTCAGCAGTCTTTTATTTTTGTCGGTAATCTTCTTAATGCATATTTAATATCTTATTTAATTCTTAATGCTCTTACAATTCATATTCCTTTCTTAGTTACTTTGGTAACAGGAGATCTTTTAGCCGGTGAAGCAACTGCCGGAACTTACAGACTGATTCTTACAAGACCTGTTTCCCGACTGAAATTTGTTACAGCTAAATTTTTTGCTGGGATAATCTATACAAATCTTTTAGTGCTTTGGTTAGCCGTATTGAGCCTGGGAATTGGTATTGCAATGTTCAGTGTTGGTGAGTTAATAGTGATAAAAACCTCGACTGTTATAATCTTTGCAAAAAATGATGTGTTGTGGAGGTTTATTCTTGCTTATGGATTTGCAGCTTTAAGCATGTCTGTTGTAGCCTCACTTGCATTCCTGTTTTCTTCTCTTGTTGAAAATGCAATTGGGCCAATTGTAACAACAATGGCTGTTATAATTGTCTTCGTAATCATTTCTGCAATTGAAATAAATGTTTTCGAAGCAATAAGACCATATTTGTTTACAAATTATATGTCTTACTGGAGGTTATTTTTTGATGATCCGGTAGATTATGCAGAAGTCCTAAAATCAAGCGCAATTTTATTGGGGCATATTGTGTTCTTTTTTGGACTTGCAGCATTCATATTTAAAAAGAAAGATATACTTTCGTAATCAAGTGTACGAGCAGGTTCAAGAGCAAATAAACTGATTGAAAAAGGAACATAAAGATGATATTGTTTGTATTACATTTTAAGTTTGATATGGAGTTAAAATGAAAATACTGCTTTTTTTATTATTGATAAGCTTCAATTTTTCCATTGCTCAGAAGAAAGATCCCGATAAAATACTTGAGGAAGCCAAGAAAACCTTTGAGATGGTTAATGATTATGTTGTTGATATCAACATAAAAGTTGATGTTGATTTTCTTAAAGTGCCTGAAACTGAAGCAAAGATCTATTATAAGGAACCAAATAAAGTTCATCTTGAATCTGATGGGTTTGCTTTGCTGCCTAAAGACGGGATGGATTTTTCACCATTGGGATTATTAAAAGATGAATATACCGCAATATATGAAAAGACGGATATTATAGACGGAAATAAAACCGATGTAGTAAAAGTTATTCCTTTGGGTGATGCGGGTGATATTATTCTTACAACTTTATGGATAGATGAATCCAGGCATATTATAAGGAAAGTTGAATCAACACCAAAGATTGGCGGTACATTTACAATTGAGTTGAAGTATGACATATCAAAAACAGAATTTCCTCTTCCATCCACAATGATTTTTTCTTTTAATGTTGATAAGTTAGATTTGCCAAGAGGAATAAGTGGTGAGGTGAATGAATCTTCAAAAGAAATGAAAATGAAGGATGAAAAAAAATCTTCACCAGGGAAAGTTTATATAACTTATAAAAATTATAAAGTTAATAAAGGCATCCCTGATTCTGTTTTTGAGGAGAAGAAGAAGTAGTTATCTCAATCTCTTGTAAATGTCACACTTCGTGCACACAGTATTTTTCACATTGCCGGTATATTCTGAATTATTAAAAAGACTTCTTGAGTATTTATAATTTTCATTATTCCAGATTTCTTCAAGAGATTGTTTTGTTAAATCTCCCCAGACATTTTCCTTGCTTGTTACCCAGCAGCAGGGAGTAACTTTTCCATCCGGATTAACTACCATAGAATTAAAAAGCTGGTTGCACGGCTTATCATTTAAAGGAGTGTATCTTCCATTCTTATAATAATCTAAAACATATTCTGGATTTTTAGGAAGCCATTCTTCTTTTCTTTCTTTAAGAGTTCCCGGAAATTGAATATCCGGTATATCATCCGATAAACCCATCTTATCAAAAAATATTTCAACCCCTAATGATGCTGCAAGACTTTTTGCATAGTCAATTTCATGTTCATTATACTTGTTTACAATAAACTTCCATACAATTTTTGGATCTCTTTTCTTTAGTTTTTTCTTTGCATCAACTGTATAGCGGATATTATTAACCACCCAATCAAAATTTCCTTTCACCCTGTACTTCTCATAAGTTTCCTGCGAAGCGCCATCTGCAGATATAACAAGCTGGTGCAAACCGGATCCAACCAGTCTCTCAAAAAACTCAGGTTTTTGCTTAAGACTAAAGTTTGTGTGAGTTATTGTATAAACATTTCTCTTTACAGATTCTTTAATGATATTAAATATTTCGTGGTGAAGAAGAGGTTCACCCC
>CAYNUV010000180.1:0-6451 GCA_964400245.1 uncultured Ignavibacteriaceae bacterium | reverse complement strand
ACGTGAAGTAATCCCTGGTTATCAAGAAATTTTCTTAGTTCATCTTCAAGCCCGATCGTCTTAGCATTTTTAGATATGTTCTCTTTTATAACTTCTTTAGTCTTTGCTTCCGGAACTTCAGATATCTGGTAGGTTAAAAGTTTCGTCATCCTTAAATATTTTTGCTTCTGTTTCCAGATGAATGCTGTAATTATTAATGCAATTACACCAATGAGAATTAATAACCATGAAGCATTCTTTTCTATGAAGCTAAGATTATCTCTGAGTAAAGGATTAATATCTGTTCTTAACCTACCGGCAAAAGTAACCATCATTGTATCTACAATAGCTTTTATTAAATCGTTTGATCTTACTCCTAACAATGTATCTCTAACCTCAGCTAATTTTTGTAAGGTTGAATCATTAAGAAATTGCGGGCCTAACTGAGCAACAGTTTCATTTAAGTAATTTTGCAAATAATCATCTAATAATGAATTTCTGAGAAGAGTAAGTTTGGCTACAGTTGTATCGCCGATTAATTCATCACGCAATTCTCCCAGTTGGTATTTTGTAGATTCACCCAGCAGGGAGTCAAGCAGGTTTCTTAATTGTACATTAGTTGTAATTCCCAATCTTGTAATCATTGAATCCAGCTTTTGCTGAAATTCAGGATCAGTCAAACTCTCTCTCATTCCTTTCACTAGATCATATCCGATAGTATCAACTTCTTCTCCAACAGGTTCAATTACTCCTTCACCAAAATTGCTTCCAAGATCTTTAAATAATCCGCAACCACTAAGAGTAATAAAGATTAAGAGTGATAGATGTAAGAATAAACTTTTCATAATGCTATCCTTATTTATTTTCTTTCAACAAGAATCTGCAATTCAGCTCTTCCGGCATCATCATTCCATCGTTGAAGTAATCCATCTTCAGCGGGCTGCAGCTTTCCGGTGTTATCTCTGACTAAATGTAAAAATGTATAAGTTTTATCTTTCCTTACTTCTGCGGTAGAAGTTTCAATAACGGGAATCCATGTCCCGGTGTTGTAAAATCTTTTATTACCTTCAAAAACATATTCTCCGGGATTATGAGTGTGTCCCATAGTCATAATTCTGTAGGTAGTTCCTTTAAATCTTTCCTTAGCAAATTTGTCGAGGCTTGAAGGCTCAGCTAATTGGAACCAGGCTACTATTCTTGAAAGAAGATATGAGAATAATATTAAAACCAGGTTTTTCGACTGTTCCAATATCGTAGCCCAAATTCCTCCACCTTCCTGTACTTTTAAAATTTCTTTTATTAATGAATTAATTGAAGGCAGGTTAAAACAGATAACAAGCCCGATAGGTATTAATAGCGCAAGTACAAACCAAAACACTTTATGAAACATAAAGCGCATGTACCTGAAATTTGTAAGCAATATTCTGATAAGAAGAGGAATATGCTGGAACAGGACTTTAATTCCCAAAGCAAAATTTTCTTTCATTAGTATTGAAAGAATATTCCCGGAAGGTCTCACATTATCAAGGAAAGGATAGAACAATTCAATCCTGTTTAACAAATACCTGTTGAAAAAAGAACCAAAGGGTATATTGATTTGTGTGGGATTATTTTTAAGAACGGGGTTATCAAGCACGAGGCAAAATTTATCATACCTGTGACCATGTTCAACATAAAAATCTTTGTCTATTTCTATTGAATCATCTATAAATGTAATATTGGAAAGAACAATATTAGTGAGTACATCTTCGAGATTATTATCCTGGTTTTTATCAGCAATCTTTTCAGCAATGATTAATCTCAGATAGTTTCTTACAGCAAGCCAGTAAAGTTCAAGGTCGTGATTACCTTTCAGAATTAAGATTTTATTTCCCGCTTCCAACCATTGGCTTAAAGCTTTAAAGAAAGCAGGATGCCCGTTCTTTACCTTTATAAATTTATAAATGGTTTTATAATCATTTGTCTGAAGTCCGTATTTCATTTCCTTCGTCGAAATAGATACTTCAAGCTCTTCTCTTGTTTTTTTTATTCCGATTTTTTCAAGCTCATTCATCCATTCTTCATATTCGTTATCTACAAATTCTTTGGAAGGCTCCGGAGGTTTTTTTAGCGGCTGCAATTTTATAACCTGTTTAATCCTTTTAGATAAACGTGCCTTTTTTATTTTACCCGGGAAATCTGTAACTCTTAGAAAATCAAAGATGTCACCGTTAATAATTAAAATTGCACTTTTAGTTTTTTTAGTATTATTGGCATCCTCAATAAATCTGGAGAAGGAATCGTCTGCAAAAAAATTTTCAGTTCCTTTATAAACCCCTGCATAGTTTCTTCCAGAAGCGATATGAAGATCACTTACAACAAAAATTTCTTCTCCATTGGAATTATAAATGATTGGTTTTGTCCTTACATTTTCTTTATATGATTCCTCCTGCACAATGTATTTTGGTGCTGAACCATTTTGTTCGCAGTGGAGAAGTATTTCAGCTAAACTATTTTGTGTTTGTTGCACGGTGATTATTGATCTATAATTTTTATTGCATTTAATACTTGATGGAAATAGGCAGAGTTCATTACAAAATCTTCATGTCCCTGTCCCATCCATTCTGTAAAATACTTTTGTTTACTGTCCAGGTTTAAGAACAGTACTCTTTTTGTTTCAACCGGATCTGCAAGCGTGTCATATTCCATAGTTACAATAGAAACCGGCAATTTTATTTTAGAATAATTATCAGAGTAGTTGACTTTCTTATCACTTGAGAACATTTTTTCAAACTTAATAGTTTGATGAAATTGATCGAGTATACCCCAAAATGTTGCATCAATGGTTCTGTAAAAAAGATATATCCTTGATCTTCTGTTTACATTAGGAATGTTATACAAGAATTGCCATACACCTAATAATGAAACTATGTTTAACAAAAGTGCAAGGGGAAATAAAATAATCCTTAAAGGTTTATTATTGGCGAGAGCTATTCTTAATGCAAATGGAACAGGTACAGGTACACGATTAAATATGCTGATTAAATTAAGAAGAAAATCAGAGCTTACTATTTTGATTTTTTTTCTAAATATATTTACGGTGAAACCATTTCTTATAAAATTTTGTACCATCGAAGGTTTGCTAAATGAGAAATTAAGATAGCTGCCAAGTGTAACTAATCCTTTTAATTTATCTTGCCTGTTAATGCTATCTTTTTCCGAAAGAAATACTTCACCGCCTGAAGTTTTAGAAGCACCCATTAAGCTTATCAAAGCGGAAATACCGCCCTGACTGTGTCCTATAAATATCGGTTTCTTGCCTGTATTATGAAGGACAAAATCTATTATAGAAGGTATATCATTGCTTGCGTAATCATCCATTGAATTAGATACTTTGGAAAATTTAGAAGAAGCAGTTCCACGCGGATGAAAAATCCAGATATCATATCCTTTCTTCCATAAGAATTCCGCGATACTAATATCAGGAGGAGAAATATCATAAAAGAAACCATTCTGAAAAAAGCCGGGAAATAAAATTAAAGGCTGCTTATCCGGGTTTGATAATCTAAAACCGCTAATGGATATTTCCTCGTTTAAGAAATTAATTACAACAATAGAAAACTCTGTTCTTTGAATATTTCCCTTTTCATCTAAACCGATTAATATTTCTTTCTTATATGAATTGCCGATAAAATATAATGAGATATAAAAAATCCAGAAAAAAAATGTAAAGATTAAAAATGATTCTCCTGAAAGATTACCAAGAGTTAGCCTTGAAAGATATTCACTAAAAGATTCCGCAGCAGAAGGAAAGATGTATGAGTTTAAAAGCCAGGTTATATCAAATATTAAAAAGAGAATAAAATATGATTCCTTAACTGTAAATCCGGCTGCATTAAGGTATGATATTTCAGTTCTTGGAGGATTAATTCCGTAATTAATCAATTTAATTTTTTGGGAAATTTGAAGCAGCTCTTTATACAATTGGGTTGAAAAGACTTGCAAGAGGAGTAAAATAAGTGCGGTAATAAAAGCAGGATTTTTCAGATCACTCAATCCATAAGTAAATACTACAGTTGTAAATAACAATAGAATAGCATAGAGCCTGTTTTTTTCTATCGAATTTAAAACTATAGATTTTTGCCTGTTATATGATTCTAATAATATTTCCTTTTTCTGAATCATTGTTTTAATAAGGTATTGGTCTGCCTTTATATTTTTTCTTAAGCCAGATTATTAAAAAAATATAAGTTCCCCATACAGGCACTACAACAAACAGAATAACCCATCCGGGTAATATTCCAAAATCAGCTCTTGATACAAATTCATTCCAGTTTAATGCTTGCGAAGGGTATAAATACAATTTTGAAAACCAGCAGATATCCAAAGCTAAAAAGATGATGAAATAATTTTTATAGACTCTTACAGCAAAAGCTTCCATAAAACTGATTACTGGCTCTCCCCGCAAATTTTCCTTTTCAACTCTATCTGCTTCATTACCTGATATGATATTATTTTCGATTTGTTCAAATCTTTTTAATGATACATCATAATACCTGTATGTCCTGCTTTCAAATATTAATAAAGCAAAAATTGAAAGTGAGCCGAGGAATAATACAAGATGACTTGAAACGGGAAAAGTGAATGCCAATAATGCCATTGCACCAATAATGGCGGTAGAGAGATTTCTTGTATTTTCCATATACTGCCTGAATGAAAGAATCTGATCCAGTTCTTTCATATACAATAGTTCTGTTTTCTTTTCCATATTGAATAAATTTTATTGTTAAAAATTATTTCCAAGATTTTTTAATATCATTCCATCAAGAAAAACATTAAGTATCCAGTGAGAAAAAGTGGCCGGCCATATAGACCTGACGGCAAATGTACAGACTCCGGCAGCCAATCCCCACACCGGAGTTCCCCAAAGTTCAGGAAAAGGTTTGCCGAGATGCCATGCTGTGTATGAAAGCATTTGTATCAGTATTGCATACCTGTAGAAATAAAATTGCCCGGGTGTGCCTCCTCCTGCATTTTCAATTTCAAAATCCTTTACACCGGCAAGACCAAATAATAGGTAACCTCTGAAAATAAATTCTATAGCGACAAAGAAAGGAAAGTAGGTTAACTCATAAATAATAAATTTGGAAAATGAATGTAGATTTTTATAGAAAGGATAAACCTCCTGCATGGATTTATCATTTGAAGCTATATAAAAAGGAAGAATGCAAAAAAGTGTTAAGGTAAGAAATACCATTGTCCCAAGCATTCTTTTTCCTTTTGGTGGAAGCCCTAAACCGTAGTCAGAAAGGTTTTGCTTAAATCCGAACTTAATTATAAAAACCGGTATGATGACAACTAAAAAAACACCTGCAAAAAAAGATATAATTTCTCTGTCCCATGGAACAAAATGTAAAAGAGATGCTCGCGAATAAATATCCACTCCCGGATAGCTCCAATCCGGTATTACAAAATTTAAAATCTCAAGGTTTCCATGAAAACCCCAAAGCATTATTAATAAAAAAGCTGAGCCGATTATTTGTCCGGGCCTCTCCTTAAAAAATGTTTTTATTGAACCCCAGATTAATTTTAATACTGTAGAAAAAGTGGGATCCTGAAAAGAATCAATGTTGTATTGGTTTTTATTATTCATATTAAATTGATGTTTTATTTTGAAATCCGCATCTCTCTGTAAAGCTGTTACTGAAAGTTCCTTTTTTGTTGAGTGTGTTATAAATGTTTTTCCATTTATTAAGTTCAGGGTATAATCTCTTAACATTATCTGCATTCAACTGATTATATTGTCCCCAATGAGGTCTTATATCTCCCAGTTTCAGAAGCTCATTTTCTATTCTTTGAAGAATTTGTATCCCGCCATGAGTTCCAACCAAAATAGGAACTTCGATAAGACATTTATCTTCACCATTCATCATAGATAAATAAGCATCGCATTGTTTTACAAAACGTAGAGAGATTGGTGCAGAGTGATAAAATTCTCCAAGGTTTCTATTTAGTTCAGCTAACTCCAGAATTTTATTCGCGGCTTTAATGTATAAATCATCCTTTAAAGAAATTGCATACTCGCCTGAATAAGCCTTAACGCAATTTGCATTTCCAAGATGGAGTACGTTGAAACTTTTATCAATATAACCGTCATAATCAATAACCTGCTTCATACTCATATCAATAAAGCGGGGAGATGATTTGTAAAAATATTTAAACAAAGCTCTGATAATTGATTCACCATATTTGGCAAAAAGCTCAATAAGCCAGTGCCTTGCACGGCTGCCGGGAGAAAGTTTTGAAATATCACCACAATGAATATTTTTTTTTGTTATAAGGCATCTATGCTTTCCTTCAATCTTGTAAGGATTAATCCATATTTCAAGATGGCGGTTTTTATTTAACATCTCTTTTACATCACTTTCTTTTACACTTTCCCAGTCCTTTTCATTTACTTTTGCTTCTCTTTCTTCTTTAAGATAATAGGCTC
>CAYNUV010000179.1:0-6467 GCA_964400245.1 uncultured Ignavibacteriaceae bacterium | reverse complement strand
GGCATGAAATTACTTACAGCGAACGGGAGTATAAGTTCAAAATCAAGATTGCTGCCCATTGCTTTTAGCTGCGGGCTGAAAAAAGCTAATGCTAAAATTGTAAGTCCGCCAATCATCAGGTAGCGCGGAATTGATACTACAATTACAGCTAACCCATTCATCATCGCTGCTTCTCTTGGTGTTTTTGATGCTAATATTTTCTGTAAAGCCTGCGTTGCAACCGGGCCTGCTAAACTTACAAAAACACCTTTAAATATTGCCATCATGATAAAAATGGTAAACAGTGAATATCCATCTTTTACAATCCTCGTGTTAACCGATTCCATTATTCCCGACCAATCTAAATCAAGCTTCCATCCAAAAAAAATGTTTCGCCATCCATCAGGAGTAACTGCAGCTAACATCTCGGGGGAAACATACATCATTGCTATAACTGCGATGATAATTGCTGATATGGTCATCAGGATATATTGAAGTACATCGGTTACTACAACGCCAAACATTCCACCGCCAACTACATAAATACCTGTTACAACTGTAATAATAATTCCATAAACATACGGAGGCCAGTCCCATGGAAGGAAGATTGCTGAAAATTTACCAATCCCTATGAAACCATAACTTAAAAAACCTATTATAGAAATAATTGAAAAAATAACTGTAACGAGATGAGCAAGTTTGCCCCCTGTTGTATCCTGGTCAAATCTGGTTGTAATCCATTCCGCTCCTGTTAAAACATTTGATCTTCTCAGCCAGACTGCAAGGTAAACCATTAAAAAAATCTGGTTAAAGAGAGGCCATATCCATGGAATGAAAACGCTTTTCATACCATAGACAAAAAGAATATAGACAAGCCACATAGTTCCTGAAATATCAAACATACCACCGGCATTAGAAACGCTCAGGTAATACCATGGAATAGTTTTCCCGCCAAGGAAATAAGAATTTAAATCTTTGGATGCTTTACCTGACATGTATGATCCTGCAACGACCATAAGAACCAGGTAGAGAATTACTATTGTAATATCAATTATGTGTAATTGCATTAGTCTTTCATTTAAAAATGATTTTATTTGTTTTCTTGAACTTGCTCTTGATCTTTAACCTTCATAAGCACTGATTATCCTATCCATCATCTCATTCGTTTCTTTATTTATGATCTGTCTTTTGGGATCAGCTTCAAACCAGGCTAAAGTTTTTTTGAATCCTTGTTTGAAAGGAATAATTGCTTTGTAATCAGGAACGAAAGTTTTGATTTTTGTGTTATCAAAAATTACACTGTAAGATTTATCACCGAGTAAAGATCCGGTTTGAGAATTATCTATATGGCAAATAAAATCAGAGGGAATATGAATTATATTTGCTTTAACACCTGCTGCTTCGGCAACAGCTTCATAAATCTGGTTCCACGTTAAAATCTCATCGGAAGTAATATGAAAGGCATGCCCAATCGCCTGTTGATGCCCTAACAGACCAACAAAACCGTTTGCAAAATCTTCGGCATGAGTTAATATCCACAATGAAGTTCCGTCTCCCTGAACAATTACTTTTTCTCCTTTTTTCATCCGGTCAATAATAGTGTATTCAGTCCAGCCTCCAATAGTTACAGGGATAACAGTATCATAAGTATGTGAAGGACGAACTATTGTTATCGGAAATTTTTCTTCACGGTAAGCATGGTTTAATCTTTCTTCGCAGGCAATTTTATTTTGTGAATAATCCCAAACAGGATTATACAATGGAGTTGATTCAGTAATAACCGGATGAAGCGGAGGCTTCTGATAAACTGAAGCTGAACTTATAAAAATATATTGTTTTGTTTTATTGCGGAACAGATTTAAATCTCTTTCAATATCTGATTCATTAAAAGCAATCCAGTTTACAACAACATCCCAGGAATGATTCTTTAAAGTATTTGCTGTTTCGATACTGGAAATATCTCCTGAAATAATTTTAGCATCCTTTATTTCTACTTTCCTGTTGCCCCTGTTGAGAAGATATAAATCAATTCCCCGTTCAATACATAACTTGCTGATTGAAGTGCTTATGTTTCCCGTACCGCCGATGAATAATACTTTCAAAATAATTTGCCTCTCTGGTTAGTTATTCGCAATTAATCACTGGTTTTAAAAGTCAACAGTTGGCAGTCCTCAATTGGCAATTAATTGTGTACTGCAAACCGCAGACTGAAGTTTCAGACTTTCCCTTCTGCCAATCCATTCTTTATAAGATAATCATAACTCTTTTTTATTCCATCAAAAATATCCTTATCATATTCATCAAACTCAACTATCATCCATTTAATATTTTCACCACCAGCTTTTACAATAGAAGGAAAATCGAGAGTGCCTTCTCCTGCAGGAACATGCTTGTACATTGGATCTCCTTTAACAGCCGGACCATCTTTTATATGAAGTAAAGGTGCACGTTTTCCAAAATCAGTTAATACTTTCGCGGGATCCAATCCTGCAACTTTAGTCCAATAAGTATCTACTTCAAAAACAACATCCTTATTAAGATTCTCTAATAAATAATAGAATGGATAAATACCAAAATCAGTTTTTTCAAATTCCCACCAATGATTATGAAGCCCGAAGCGCAAACCTTTTGATTTGAGGAATGCAGTAATTTCATTATAAGTTTCAACAGTACGTTTTGTTGCTTCGAGATCTTTAAATTTATTTTCCTCCGGCCAGCCATGGTAAAGCACAAGATCACAATCATAGGCTTCTGCCATTCTCAATGCCAAATCTCTTTTATCGCCGATTGGCAATTCAGAATGCATAGAGAAAATCTTTAATCCCAAATCTTTAAAAACTTTACCGGCATGCTGGAGTGTTATGCTTTCAGGAAGAGTATATGTTTCAATTCCCTGATATCCAATCTCTGCAATTTTTCTTACAGGCCCTTCAAAATCTTTTTCAATTGCTTTACGGACAGTGTAAAGTTGAATCCCAATTTTTGGTTTATACTTTGGGTCAGCAAAAATTGGAATATTAGGAAGAGTTATAGCAGCAATTCCTAATCCGATTATCTTAAGAAAATCTTTTCTTGAGTAATTAGATTTGTTCATTTTAAATCTCCTTTCTAGAAGAATTTAATTTAGTCAATTGTAAAACCAATTTTCTTTTTAGTATTTGCAGGAGGAATTATCAATTGATTAATAACCTGAATTATTTGAATTATCTGATTATCGTGTTCCTTTAGTTTGCTTTCCAATTCTTTCAATTTCACTCCAACTTTTTTGTGAGTTGAAATAATTTCTCTAAGCTTGACAAACGCGCGCATAATTAAAATATTTACTTCAATTGCTCTTTCACTTTTCAATACTGAAGAAAGCATCGCTACACACTGTTCAGTAAAGCGAATGGTGAAGCTCCACCCAAATAGCTTTTAGATGGTATCACATTTTGTGATACCATGAAATCAATTTCTTTTTTAGATAATACGAACATAAAATCTGAAGGGAATCTTTTTAAATTCCTTTTAATTGCTTGTTTTAATACGCGGTTTTCAACCTTATAGAGTAAAGCAAGGTCTTTATCCAGAATTACTTTTTGATTTCTTATCACTAAGATTTTATGTATTACCCTTTCTGTGGGCAATAGCAATTTAACTACCATTTATAGATTACTCAGGTTAATATTTTCATGGTGTAACAAGTCTGTAACTAACAAATGCAACCTTTTTACTATCAGGCGACCAGGATGGAACATTAATAGTTCCCTGCCCACCAAAAAGTGATGCTAAAATTTTTGGCTCACCACCCGATGTTGACATAATTCTAAGCACAACATCTTTATTTGGAGGATGTCCTTCTACACTTTTATCATAAGATACAAATACAATCCATTTCCCATCAGGTGAAGGATGCGCAAACCAATCACCAAAATCATCATCAGGTGTAACTTGTGTTTGTTCCGAGCCATCAGTTTTCATTTTCCAGATTTTCATTTGTCCGGTTCGTACAGAATTGAAATAAATATATTTTCCATCAGGAGAATAATCTGGTCCGTCATCAAGTCCCGGTACATTTGTTAGCCGGGTTTCTTCACCGCCCTCAATTGGAATTGTGTAAACATCGTATTCTCCATTTCGTTCTGCACAATAAGCAAGTGTTTTTCCATCAAGAGACCAACCATGCCAGTAAGAAGGACCTAATTGTGTAACCAATTTTGGTTCTCCACCTTCACTTGGCAAAATGTAAATCATAGATTTACCATCAGAAGCATGATGACTAATAACAAATTCTTTCCCATCAGGAGAAAGCCCGTGATCATTGTTGCACTTATCTGCAAATCCAGTGTTTAATAATTTAGGAGTTCCCCCATTAATAGGAAGAGTATAAACTTTTCCATTACTGTTATAATAAAAAGTTTTTCCATCACGACTCCAATTGGGAGCTTCAAAATGTTCTTTTACACGATGAACTATATGTCTTATTCCTGATTCAATATCAATTATTTCAAGAGTGCTTTCTACAATTCTTTTTTCATACAAGATATTTTCAGATTCCTTAAAACCAACATTAGAAAAAATAGCTGTCTGAGAATCAGTGGAATCATGTGAGCAAACAGCCAAACCCGCATAAAGTTCTCCGGTTAATTCAACAGAAATGGTTCCGATTCGATAAAACTTTCCATCTTTTGTAAGAGATAATGTAAACTGGTTGCCATGTTTTTCCAACAGCATTGTAGCAGGAGCTTTAATGGACGATTGAACCTGCAGAGTTGTTCCACCTTTAGTTTGACGGTATTGAAGAGAAATTAAACTATCTCCGTGAGACATTACATCTACATAAGGGGCATCTTTTTCCAAACCTGCACGAATCATCCATCCGCCTTTGCGATGCTCATGTTTTCTTTCACTCAGCCATTCAATATCTGCGGTGAGTTCTAAATCGCCTTCAACTTTTTTCCATACAAAAAAGAAAGCATCTTCATTCCCCCAGATATTTTCACCACTACCGGATATTGTGTAAGTCTTCTTACCCGAATTATATTCAACAGAACCTTTATGCATAATGTTACCAACATCAGTTTGTCCTTCAAATTCACCGGTACTGCTATAAGAAACTCCTGAAGAATATATCATTATAAAAAAAGCAAAGATTAAAACAGAACTGATTAAAGAAATATCCGGAAAACAGTTAAGTATTATTTCTTTCATATTTTATTTCCTTTCTTTCATAAGACAAGAAAAATAGAATTCATCTTTAGTTAGTTATATTAAAATGAAGTCTGGGAAAAAGTTCTTCTTTATTGTTCTCCATACTATAAAAAGAAGCATTTACGGCACCAAGAGGTAAAATTGCTAAACCACGAGTTTTCCCATCAAGCATTCTTTGAAGAACAGAATTTGAGATGGTGATATGATTTTTATTTTCCTTTTTGCCGTTCACATTAATATCAGTAATCATTTGAGAATTTAAAACATTGTACAACGATTGTTTCTGAAATAGTTTATCATAAGTAACTTCTTCCTGGTTCCAGTCAGGATCACCGCCAATCATTTCAACAATTCTAACCATTCCAAAATCTTTTTGATAATCCGGTGAACGCTGAAGCAAGTAAGTAGTCAGCTCGAGCAATCCTGAACCTTCTACTTTCTTTCCGACAAATTCCTGCAAATCCCATCTCAATATTACAAGCTGAGTTCCGTTTACATTAAGAAGATTAATTTTTCCATCCTCATCTTCTGAAGACCAGTTATTGAAATTCATATCAGGAAATTTAGAATCAATCGTTGCGTCCTGAAGCACATTAATTTGGGTGGTAAATATATTTGTTTCAGGAATAGGGGGATTATAAGGAACCTGAACACCTTTATCAGAACCGATTGAATCAGCATTTACAATATCAACTTTGAAGTAATCAATATCCACACGATATTTTTCAAGTCCCCAATCCATTAAAGCAAGTTGTCCATAAACAGAATCCCCGGGGGCAGCATCAAAATTTTTTGTAGTCATACTGACGGTATGCCAGTTTGTTGTATCAGGTATATCAAATTCCATGAGATGAGAATGAAAATCAGTAGTTCTTTGAGTATTAAGATGAAGATTAATCCTTTTTGGCGCACTGCTTACTTTTATTTTTGCTTCAATTCTGAACTCGTAATTTGGTTTGCTCAATAAGCTTAAATCCATTTTTTCTGAAACACGTCTTCTGATTAAAGCCCACCAGATATTTCGTTTATCTTTTGCTGCATCTACAGAAATTGTTGCATAATTTTTTTTTGTTTTAGAAAAATCCATTTCTGCTGAACCATCTCCCGTAAAAAAAGTCCAGCCATTTATTCCAGTATGATCAGATATAAAATCATTATTAAAATCATCAATGAATTGAGCTGAAGAAATTGAAATAAGATTTAATCCAACAAAAAGAAATACAAAAATCTTTTTTATTTTCTTCATCATTACTTAATTAACGTTAATTTTTTTGTTTGTAAAAAATCTCCTGCACTTA
>CAYNUV010000178.1:0-6482 GCA_964400245.1 uncultured Ignavibacteriaceae bacterium | reverse complement strand
CAAGAATGTGACAGGTGAGTATGTTTTTGAATCTAAAAACTCAAAGAATTTATATTTGTGTACTAGTGTTGAAAATTCAAAATATTGTCAGTTTGTGACTGTGCCGTCGACAAAAGATTGCTATGATTATTCAGGCTGGGGTGCTAATTCTGAACTTATTTATGAAGCTCATTCAACAGATTATCAGAAGAAGGAATCTCTCAAACAAATGGTTGAAGATCATTTTGCAATATTAAAAGTTGGTCCCTGGCTTACATTTGCGTTCCGCGAAGTAGTATTTGCTTTATCTATAATCGAAAAAGAATTGCTTTTAAAAAGAAAGAGTATAGTACTTTCAAACCTGATGGAAGAAGTAGAAGGAAGGATGCTTAATTTTCCTACTTATTGGGAAAAGTATTACAGAAATAATGAAAATGAAAAACACTTAGAAAGAATATATAGTTACAGTGACCGCATCAGATATTATTGGGCTGATGTTCAGGTTAATAAGGCATTAACAAAATTAATTAAAAATCTAACTGATAATAAAATTCCACATACTTTAATAAGTCAGTATTTACCGGATGAATATTTTGCGCTCAGAGAAGGTAGTTTAACTGAAAATCCCGAAGAACTAATTCTACATAAAATTTCTAAAATTTTAGAAATTTATAATTATGCAACCCACGGAGGTATTAAGTGAAAATTCGTCCCTGGTTAATTTATGCAATTGTAACTACCACCTTTTGGGGTGTTTGGGGTGCTTTAATAGAGCTTCCGGGAAAGGCAGGATTTCCGGCAACTTTGGGATATGTTGTTTGGGCACTTACAATGATTCCGCCCGCAATAGTTGCATTAAAAATAATTAATTGGAAATTAGAGCATAATAAAAAATCAATTATACTTGGGTGCATAATAGGATTAACCGGGGCGGGTGGTCAGTTAGTGTTATTTCAAGCGTTAAGAACTGGCCCGGCATATCTTGTTTTTCCTTTCATTTCACTTTCACCCGTCATTACAATTGTGTTATCATTTTTATTCCTAAAAGAAAGAGCATCAAAAAAAGGTTGGATTGGAATATCTATTGCATTAGTAGCAATTATCCTATTATCATATCAACCTCCAAATGATACAAATAGTTCGGGATATTTATGGATTATACTTTCTTTAATTGTTTTCCTTGCTTGGGGTTTACAGGCTTATGTAATGAGATTTGCAAATCAAACTATGAAGGCAGAAAGCATATTTTTTTATATGATGCTAACAGGATTGATCTTAATTCCATTTGCACTTTTAATGACCGATTTTTCTCAAGAAATTAATTGGGGTTTTAAAGGTCCTTATTTAGCAGCCATTATTCAAGTATTAAATTCCATAGGTGCACTAACGATAGTTTATGCTTTCAGATATGGAAAAGCAATTATAGTAAGTCCTTTAACAAATGCAGTAGCGCCTGTAATTACAATAATACTTTCGCTAATTATTTATCAGGTTATTCCTCATCCCGTGATTGTAGGAGGAATGATCATGGCATTGATATCAATATTTCTAATGGCTATCGAAGATAATCCTGAAGAAACAGTAACAGAAATTTCATCAATTAAAATTAAATGAGTACACATAAGTTTGATGTAATAGTTGTCGGTGAGTTAAACGTAGATCTGATATTAAATTCAATCGATTCGTTTCCTGAAATGGGCAAAGAAAAACTTGCAAAAAAGATGACATTAGCATTGGGTAGTTCTTCTGCAATTTTTGCAAGCAACTTAAGTGCTTTAGGTGCTAAGGTTGCTTTTATCGGAAAGATTGGTAACGATACTTTTGGATATCTTGTTAAAGAAATCTTGATATCTAAAAATGTAAATGCTGACTATTTAATTACCAGTGATGAACTGAATACAGGTGCTACAATCATTCTAAATTTCGATGAAGATAGGGCAATGGTTACTTATCCGGGAGCTATGGAACATCTTACAATTAATGATATTTCTGATGAAACAATTTCTTCAGCCAAGCATTTACATTTTTCTTCTTACTTTCTTCAACCGGGAATGCAGCCAGATACAGCCAGGCTATTTAATAAAGCAAAAGACAAAGGTTTAACTACTTCTTTAGATATTCAATGGGACCCAAGCGAAAAGTGGGATTTTAATTACAAAGAAGTACTTCCATACGTGGATGTTTTTCTTCCTAATGAGCAGGAAGCATTACTGTTAACTAATGAAAATACATTAGACAGTGCGATAAATAAATTAATTCCATTTGCAAAATATATTGCAGTTAAACTAGGAAGTAAGGGTTCATTCCTTGCTGGCAATGGTAATAATATTTTTAAAAAATCTTTTTTAAATAACAATGTTGTTGATGCAATAGGTGCGGGAGATAGTTTTAACGCCGGATTTATTTTTAAATTTATTAATGGTTATGATGTTAACGAATGTCAGGAATTTGGCAATCTAACCGGAGCTATTAATACTACCGCATCAGGAGGTACAGCAGCATTTAATAATTATGAACAAATAATTAAAGTAGGTAAAGAAAGATTCGGATACGATAATTGAAATTAACTGAAAAACTAAAGCTAGTTCAGAAAGAAAACAAAGCGTTGCTCGCAGCCAATTTTTATAACTTCGAAACTTGCAAAGGAATAGTAAGAGCGGCTGCAGCTTTAAAGCAACCCATTATACTTCAGCTTACGCCAGGTTCTATCAGGTATATGGGTCTAAAAACTGCTGTTAGCATTTCAAGAACAGTTACTGCAGAAGAAAATATTTTATCATGGTTGCACTTAGATCACTGTAATGATCTTGTACTTATAAACTCATGTCTTGATGCAGGATTTGATTCCGTGATGATTGATGCAAGTGATAAAACGATTGAGGAAAATATTTTAATGTCCAGGCAAGTTGTGAAGATGGCCGATGAATTTAATGTAAATGTTGAAGCAGAATTAGGTTACGTTCCAAAACCAAATAGTGAAATTGAGAATGACAGATTTACTGAACCTTCTGATGCTAAAAGATTTGTCGAAGAAACTGGAATATCTTCATTAGCAATAGCAATTGGATCTAAACATGGATTTTATAAAGGTGAACCAAAACTAGATATAGCAAGACTAAAAGAGATACGAAAAGTTACAAAAGCTTATTTGGTACTACACGGTGCTTCCGGAATTCCTTCAGAGATACTGAGAGAAGCAATTTGTAATGGAATTACTAAAGTAAATGTTGCTACTAATACTAAAGATTTATTTATGAAAACATTAAAAGAAGTATTGAAAAATTCTGATGATATTGATTTACGTAATGTATTCCCTTTAGCTATAAACAAAATTCAAAAAATGATTGAACAAAAAATTAAAATAGTCAGCATGATTGAATAAAATCGGCAAAAGCTAATGAAACTAAAAAATAAAAATATCATCATTATTATTATTCTGATTTCTTATGCTGTTTTTAACTTATCTGCACAACAAAACTGGACACATAAAGTAAGAATAGCAGGAAATCCTCTTTCCAATGATGAGATAGATTCTATTATAAAGAAGGCTCAGGAAAGTTTTGTATTCGGAATTGAAGTAGATAATGATATTACAGGCAGATATGAAAGTTTTTTAAACCCTCTGGAAAAATTAGAAACAATTCGCAAGATAACGGAAGAAGCACATAAAATTAATAATAAAACATTTGTATATATAGCCGGACTTGAATGTATAACCCCTGACGCAGCCAACAAAAAAAACACATTCTTTAAAGATCACCCGGATTGGGTACAAAGAGATATAACTGGTATACCGGCAATTTTCGAAAGTAAAGATGCATTCTGGATTGCCGAAGGTGATGAAGATGTATGGATTAGTCCATATGCAATGGAGTGGCGAAAACTTTATATGCAAAGAGTAAGAGAAATTGCTGCTACAGGAATAGACGGGATCTATGTAGATATTCCATATTGGATGACACATTTTGAAGGGTGGGAACAATCCTGGGCAAGTTTTGATGATTATACTGTTGAAGCATTTATGAAACAAACTGGTCTTAATGCTAAAACGGAAATTGAATTGGGGAATTATAATGATACGGGATTTATAAAGTGGATAAATTTCCGTATGCAGACACTAACAGATTTTATGGATGAGATAAATAAAAATATTAAAGAAGTAAATCCTGAATGCAAAACCATTGCAGAAATTTATCCGGGTTTATCTGAAGAAGTAGTTCGTGTCGGGGCCGATGTTTATAAAATGTATGATGTTGTTGATGTAATTGGTCATGAATATAGTGAAGGTGAATATTATGCTTCAGATAGATCTCCTGTGGATTGGTATAACTATATAATTGGAATGCATACTTTCAGGGCTTTCGCCGGAAAGAAGGCTTCGTGGATGCTAAGTTATTCCTGGGTTGATAATGAAAAAGTTGATCCTTCCGGCGCAATGAAAAGCCTTTTCGTTTCACAGCTTTTCTCGGGAACAAATATGTGGGATGTAAAAGGATATGTGATGTCTGGAACTAATGATATTGAAACAAGGCAAAAAGTTTTTAAATGGGTTTCAGACTATGAAGATATATTTTATTCCCCAAGAGTTCCTGTTGATCCAATAAGTGTTTACTTCTCTGATAACACCAGAAATTATTTTAGCGAAGAATTTATTAATAGTTATAGAGGCATAATAAATTTATTGATGCATTCTCATCTACCTTTTCAGATTGTCACCTCTCGAAATATTGATGAACTTTCTCCAAAAATTTTAATTCTGCCTGATGTAAAATGCATAAGCGAAGAAGAAATTAATTCAATCAAAAAATTATTTAATGAAGGAACAAAATTTATCTTAACCGGAGAATGTGGAACCTATAATAATGTTCGCGAAATATTACCTGTGAATCCGTTACAAAAATTATTTGGGTTTACTAATAGTTCTGAAAAAATAATTGGCATTAATTATGCTTTTATAAAAAATTGTCCGGGCAAAACCTACACTGAAAAAATCAATTCTGAATTAAATCCTTATTTCAGGTCTGAGAATAAAGATATTAAAGGAATGTTAGAAACTCAGAAGGAATTCTTAACTGATTTAAATCAACTAACGTTTCACTCAACTAGAATTAATATTGATGCACCAATTGATTTAATGGCAACTACAAGCATAACAGAAGATTATGTTTATGTATTTCTTACAAACATTAAAGGCATTTGTGAGGCTTGTGATTCAAAAATCAAATCTTTAAAAGATATTAAAATAAGTTATGCTAATTCAGTTGGCAGTGAAGATGTTTATGCTCTTCCGTTTTTGGGCAATAAAGAAAAAATTAAAACGAATAAGACCGATAGTGAAGTCAATTTCACTATTCCCAAAATTGAACGAGGTATGGTAATAATAATTAAGAGATGATAAAAAAAAATCAAAGAATTAAAAATGATATGAAATATTTACTGCAAAATAAAATAAAGATCCTGGTACTAACAATAATATTTTCGATGCAAGTGCTTGCGCAAAGCACTATAACTTATCAAGGAACTGATGAAATCTTTTTCAATCCGGAAAGGGGATTTTCTGCTTATAGAAGTAATCCAATTACATTGAGTTTTATTAATTCTCTAAAAGCTATTAATGTATCAGTCATTCAAAGAATTTATACAATCCCTCAATATAACGATGTCCCATTACCAGATACTTTCTTAACAACACTTCAAAATGATCTTACTACCGCTCGGCTTGGAGGCGTAAAAGTTGTGTTGCGTTTTTCATATACAAATAATCAGAATGGTGAAGATGCTGCACTTGATACGATACTTTTACACATAAATCAATTAACCCCGGTTTTCCAGGAAAATTATGATGTGATAGCCTATATTGAGGCAGGTTTTATAGGTGCTTGGGGTGAATGGTATTATTCTTCACATAACTTAGATAATACTGATAGCAGGAGGACCGTTACCTATGCCTTACTCGACGCACTTCCAATAAAAAGAAATGTTGTTGTGAGGACACCTGATTACAAACGGAAGATTTTTCAGATAAATACGCCATTAGATTCTTTAGAAGCTTTTTCTGGAACAATGCGTTCCAGAGTTGGTGCACACAATGATTGCTTTCTGGCAGATGCAACAGACTTTGGAACTTATTTATCAAATGATATTGAGGGAGATAAAAACTATTTGAATCAAGATAATAGATTCGTTCCGCAAGGTGGCGAAACTTGTTGTGATTGCGGCTATGCAGGTTGTTCTAACGCTTTGGTCGATTTATCACGGATGCGCTACTCGATATTAAATAAAGATTATCATCCGAGCGTTTTAAATAGATGGGTTACCGAAGGCTGTATGGATGAAGTTAAACGAAGACTTGGTTATCGTTTTGAATTATTGCAGGCCACAATTTCTGATAGTATTAAACCTACGGGCATATTTAATCTTAATTTCCAAATTCTTAACAAGGGATTTGCAAGTCCGTTTAATCCAAGAAATTTAGAAATAGTTTTAAAAAATAATATTAATAA
>CAYNUV010000177.1:0-6532 GCA_964400245.1 uncultured Ignavibacteriaceae bacterium | reverse complement strand
AAACGCGAACATTCGCCTTTAGTAAGCTTGCCGGGTTCTTTCTTAAAATATTCATCCGATGCCTCTTTTATTCCGAAAATTCCGTCTCCCCATTCTACTGCATTAATATAATTCTCAAGTATGGCTCTCTTCGTAATTTCTTTTTCCATTCTTGATGTAATTAAAAACTCTTTTGCTTTCCTAATAAGTGATTTATCAGTTGTAAGAAAAAGATTTTTAGCAAGCTGCATTGTAATTGTACTTCCACCTCTTACAGAACGGCTCCGTCTTTTGTTTAGTCTTAATGATTTATCCAGCTCTTTCCAGTCAATTCCTTTGTGAATGAAAAAACTCCCATCTTCCATTGCAATTATTGCTTTAAGCAGGTTGGGAGTTACATCATCAATATCAATCCAGGATTGCCTTGGATAGAAAATCATATAATTTTCTAAAGCTCTTTGTTCCATTAAGGAAGTAATCCTGAAGCTGTTGTATTCCAGAACAGGTATGCTGAAGGTTGGCAAGCTGAAGTAAAACAAAAATGCTGCATAAAAAAATAAGGTTTTAATCTTATTCCTTTTAATCCACGGAATAGTGTTTTCATAAAATTGAGTTATCTCAAGATTGGGAAACTGAGACTGCATGCAGAAATACCTTAATAAATACTCAGCAATAAATTAATAAAAAATGAATTATTTTCTGCGAGGGTTTCTTCGCGGATCGTTCAGAATAACGCTACGGATTGAATCTGTATCGGGCAGCATAACTTCTTTCATCTTCTCTTTATCATCAGGAAAAAAAGCTTCATCTATTTCCTCATCCATCTGCAACGAGTCTGACTGCACATCAAGAGAATCCCCACTAAGCAAAAGAAGCTTCTCATCTTCTATTCTTTTTAAGGAATCCTCAATTGCTTTCTGATATTGCTTATATACAGTAAGCTTAGGACGTATTTTAACAGAGAATTCAGATTGAGGATAACGAGCAGATAAAGTATCATACACCACCGCTGCAGAGTCATTCATGTTAAGTTCATTTTCCAAAATCCATCCTGAAGCAAACAAAGCTTTTGGTGCAACCGGCGATTTGGGATATTCCCAGTAAATCCTGTAAAACTTGCTGAGAGATGTATTGAAATCTTTTTTCATCATTTCATTTTCAGCTTCTGTATAAAGATCTTTTGCCGGATCATAATCAAGATTTATCAATGGTTTGTTTAATTTATTTGCAGCAGCATTAACAATATTTTCAGACTTATAGTTATCATATATTAAATTAAAAAGACTGTCAGCTTTTGCTCTTTCTTCAATTGAGAGATAATAACTTCCGAGGGCATACAAGGCATTTGCCTGATGAATTGTATTAGGATATTTCGTCAATACATAATTATAATAATAATAGGCAGAGTCATACATCTCCATTTCGGTGAGAAAGAGATTACCAAGTTCAATTTCATTTTTTACCAGTATGGATTTTAATGAATCTTCACTCAAATTAGGCTTTACTGGTTTTTTAGGAAATTTTCTTTCAGGATCCCAATTTTCAGCAAACAGAGAATCAATATTTATTCCTTCCTTAACATTTCCCTTATTTAAATTCCTGTTTCTGAACTCCATCAATTCTTCTGCTCTTTTTGTCGGGTCAACTAAGGAGGTATCCAAAACAACGGTAGAATCATTCAATGAATCTACTACCACTGTATCTTTAACAAGTGCAGTATCTTTATTTGTCAAAGTATCAAACCCGGCAAGCCCTTCAAGATGTTCGGAATACAAGTTAAGCTCTTCAAGAATTTTTAGAGAATCCTGTACATAAACAATTGAGTCCTGAACAAATATAATTGAGTCTTTAGTAAATTCTTCCGGGTTCTCAACATAAAATAATTGATTGGCAGTATTATTTATCAGGGAGGTAAGATTCTGATATTTCTTAAAGACCCGGATTTTCTGACTGGCAGCCAAAGTATATTCATTTGGTAACGCTGATGTAATTGATTTCTGATAATA
Organism: uncultured Ignavibacteriaceae bacterium; assembly: GCA_964400245.1. Taxonomy (GTDB): domain Bacteria; phylum Bacteroidota; class Ignavibacteria; order Ignavibacteriales; family Ignavibacteriaceae; genus RBG-16-34-14. Next base: position 4,547 of record CAYNUV010000177.1, on the reverse strand, counting down.
TAAACCGGCGCTGTCAAAATTATGGTAACTGTATTCGTAGATTTCGCCTAATTTAAATTTAGCAATCCCTGAAGGCGGAGTATTAATATAAGTTGTATCAACATAAGTAAGCTTTTCAACAGCTTCTTCAATCCTGTCCAGTTCATAAAGAGTTATTCCTGTTTCAAGATCAACAAGATTATATGAATCACTGAACTTTGCCTCTTCCCGCATATCATCAAAGATGTTTAAAGCATTCTCTTTTTCACCGACACTTCTTAAAGTTTTTCCAAGTTCAATTCTTGCTTTCAATTCTATTTCATATTCAGGATCATAATCGAAAACTTTTTCAAAAGCTGTAACTGCATTCTGTGGTTCCTGGATAAGGTTATAAAGTTTCCCCAGTTCAAAATTAACTTCAGCTTTAACGCTTTCATCATCGGTATTTTCCAGGAACTGGTTTGTTAAACTTACTGCAAGTAAATAATCTTCCTGCGTGATCCTGTAAACAATCTCTTCAACAAATGCTTCTTTAATAATATCTTCTCTTCCTTCTTCAATTGCTTTTAATCTCACTTCTTCAAGAACTGATAAAGCATTTTCAAAATCTTTGAGTTTAATTTGAGTTTTACCTATCCAGAGTTTTGTTTCAAGGATTAAATCATTTTCAGGTTGAGCAAGAAGCTCTTCGAATTTGCGAAGTCCTTTCTGATAATTCTTCTGGTAGTAAAATGCTTTTCCAAGCATCAGAAGTGCATCATCAACATAACCGCTTTCAGGATGGAATTGAAGTATTTCAGAACACTTCTCTATTATTTTTATAAGCTGGGTATTTATTGTTCCCTGTAAAACAAGTTCTTCTGAAGAGAATAAATCTTTTTTCTGTTCTTTAATCTGAAGTTCAACTTCTTCAAATAAATCGGATGTATTAAAGTAGAGATTAAAATAAGTAGTAAAATTATCCCACACGCTGCAACCTGAAATCAGCAAAGCGGCAAGCAAAAATAAAATGTAAGATTTATATCGGACTAAAAGCATACAGGAAACTATTAAAGATTCAAAAAATGTAAAAGGTAAAAATCGCTACAAAGCATCCTTTCCGGATTCTTCAGTCCTGATTCGTATAACTTCCTGTATATCGCTTATAAATATCTTTCCATCCCCTACCTGCCCTGTTTTGGAGGCTTTTAAGATTGCCTCCACAACTTTATCTGATTTACCTGTTTCAACAACAATTTCTATTTTTATTTTAGGAACGAACTCAATTTGGTATTCACTTCCACGGTAGGTTTCTGTGTGTCCCTTTTGTCTGCCGTAACCACGAACTTCAGTAATTGTAAGTCCTCTTATTCCTTCTTCAACAAGAGCTTCTTTAACTTCATCAAGTTTAAAAGGGCGAATGATTGCTGTAATTTTTTTCAACTTCCCATCCTACTTTCCATGACACTGTTTATATTTTTTCCCGCTTCCGCAAGGGCAAGGATCATTTCTTCCAACTTTTTCTCCTACCTGTACCGGCGCCGGTTTACCTGCGTTTTGATTTATTGCCGTGGGCTTAGGTGCAGACATGCCTATATTTGTTGTATTTTGTTTTGTCTCTGTAATTCTTCCCGAAGGTTGCTTTCTTCTTCTCTGCACTTCTTCTGGTGCCTGGGGAAAAAACTTAAAGCAGAATGAAACAACATCGTTTCTAATCTGATCGAGAAGGCTTACAAATAATTTAAATGCTTCGGATTTATATTCAACAAGAGGATCTTTCTGACCATAAGCTCTTAATCCAATTCCTTCTTTAAGATCATCCATTTCGCGAAGATGCTCTTTCCACTTATGATCTATTACACTTAACACTGCATATCTTTCAAGTCGTCCCATCAATTCGGAACCGAGCATTTCCTCCTTTTTTCTGTAGAATTCTTTTGCCGCACTTAATACTCTTTCTTTAACACCATCTTTACCAAGAGTTTCAAATTCTTCAGGCTGAATAAGAACATCAACAAGGAGTCCGAGTTTTAATTCTTCTTTAAGATTATCTATAAGAACATCATCAAAATTTCTCTCAACTATTTCAGTTATGTATTCATCCAGAAGGTCAGACACTTCACTCTTTAACCTATCACCTTCCAAAGCTTTTTGTCTTCTTGTATAGATTACCTCACGCTGCTGGTTCATAGTGTTATCATATTCAAGAAGTCTTTTTCTTATAGCAAAGTTATTTTCTTCAACTTTCTTCTGAGCTCTTTCAACAGACCTGGTAATTAAAGGATGTTGAATTACTTCACCCTCTTTTAATCCCATTCTTTGCATTACAGAAGAAGCCCGATCCGAACCAAAAAGTCTCATTAAATCATCTTCAAGAGAGAGATAAAATTTAGATGTACCGGGATCTCCCTGCCTTCCGGCTCTTCCTCTTAGCTGCCTGTCAATTCTTCTTGATTCATGTCTTTCAGTTCCAAGAATGAACAAACCACCTCTATCTACTACTCCGGCTCCAAGTTTAATATCTGTACCTCGCCCTGCCATATTTGTTGCAATTGTAACCGCACTAATTTCACCTGCATGAGCAATAACTTCAGCTTCCTTCTGATGCTGCTTTGCATTCAAAACATTATGTGCAACACCTTTTCTTTTAAGCATCCTGCTCAATGTCTCTGAAACTTCAACCGATGTTGTGCCAACAAGAACAGGTCTTCCTTCTTTTTTTAATTCTTCAATTTTTTCTATCACTGAATTCAGTTTTTCTCTTTTAGTTCTGTAAACTGCATCATCCTGGTCATCGCGAACAATTGGTTTGTTTGCTGGAATAACAACTACTTCAAGTTTATATATTTCAAAAAACTCACCTTCTTCGGTTTCTGCAGTGCCTGTCATACCGGCAAGTTTATCATACATCCTGAAATAATTCTGAAGAGTAATTGTTGCAAGAGTCTGTGAATCTCTTTCAACTTTTACATTTTCTTTTGCTTCAATTGCCTGGTGCAGCCCGTCTGAATAACGTCTTCCCGGAAGAACACGGCCGGTGAACTCATCAACAATTGCAATCTTTCCTTCTTCTGTAATTACATATTCAACATCTTTTTCAAAAAGCGTATAAGCTTTCAACAATTGATGGAGAGTATGGATCCTGTCGCTGCTTTCAGAATACTTTTTATAAAGTGTATCTTTTCGTTTTAGTTTCTCTTCTTCACTGACATCAGGATCATTTTCAAACTTGCTTACTTCAGTTCCAAGATCAGGAAGAACGAAAAATTCTTTTTCCATTCCGCTTCCTTTTGCAAGCTCTTCTCTTCCTTTTTCAGTCAGGTCAATTGTATTATTCTTTTCATCAATTACAAAATATAATTCATCATCTATAACATGCATATTCTTTGCTTTTTCACGAAGGAACTCAAGCTCGGTAACCTGCATTAATTTCTTGTAAGCAGGTTCCGATAATATTTTTTGAAGTTTATTGCTCTTAGGCAAACCTCTGTACGCTCTCAGTAATAATATTCCTGCTTCCCTGTCAGTTTCCCCGTTCTTTTTCAACATATCTTCTGCTTCCTGTACAAGCTTAGCTACAAGATTAGATTGAGTCCGGTGAAGTTTTTCAATACGTGGTTTCATTTCATTAAATCTCTGATCATCAGTTTCTACCGGACCTGAAATTATAAGCGGAGTTCTTGCTTCATCTATTAGAACAGAATCAACTTCATCAACTATAGCGTAATTATGTTTCCTTTGAACCTGGCTAAGTTTATCAACGGTCATATTATCGCGGAGAAAATCAAATCCAAATTCATTATTTGTTCCGTAAGTTATATCGCAGTTATATTGAGCTTTTCTATGCTCAGGGGTCATCGTGTTTAGAATGCAGCCAATAGTAAGCCCATGGAATTTAAATATCTCTCCCATCCATTCGCTGTCACGTTGAGCAAGGTAATCATTAACCGTTATAAGATGAACTCCTCTGCCGGTTAACGCATTTAAATAAAGTGGTAAAGTAGCAACAAGGGTTTTACCTTCACCTGTTGCCATTTCTGCAATCTTACCCTGGTGAAGCACTATTCCACCCATAAGCTGAACATCATAAGGAACCATTTCCCATATTGCTTTATGTCCAATTACAGTCCAGCTTTTTCCAACAAGTCTCTCGCAAGTAGCTTTTACAACAGCAAAAGCCTCCGGTAAAAGTTCATCGAGAATTCCTTCATACTTTTCGTGAAGATCATCTTCAAGATTGTCAAGCTCATCGTAAGCAGCATTCCTGTCAAAATCTTCATCGGAATGAAGCCGGGCTTTAAGATCATCAATTGTTTTTCTTATTTCAGCCGTGTGTTCCTGAACTCTTACCTTAAATTCCGTTGTTTTAGCTTTTAATTCTTCATCGGAAAGACTTTTTATCTTTTCATATTCGCTTTTAATTTCTTCAACAACAGGCCAAAGGATTTTCCAATCCTTTGCGTGCTTATCGCCAAAAATTTTCTTAAGAATTCCTAACATTTAAATAGTTCCATATTGATTAAATGGGTAGTAAAGTTAATTATATAGGGTTTTAGATGCAATTTAAGAAGAGGTGACTAATAGGTATT
>CAYNUV010000176.1:0-6573 GCA_964400245.1 uncultured Ignavibacteriaceae bacterium | reverse complement strand
TTTTCTACTCACTTAATGGATTTTGCAGAAAAGATGTGCGACAATATTGCGATGATTGACTCCGGGAAAATAATTCTTAATGGTGAACTGGATGAAATCAAAAAGAAATTTGCTAACAGGAATGTAAGCATAAGTTATGAAGGCGATATTTCTTTCTTAAAAGGAAATCCTATTGTTGAGCACGTGGAAGATTTTGGAAACTCAGCAGGAATAAAAGTTACAAAACCTGAACAGGTGCAGGAACTTTTAAAGCTGCTTGTCGGGCAAAATGTTATCATAAAAAAATTTAATGCGAATGAAATATCTCTTCACGAAATATTTGTTTCCTTAGCCGGAAAGGAGGCAGCAAATGTTTAACAGGAGAACTCTTGCAATTATAAAAAGGGAACTTAAGACTAAACTGATGAACAAGTCTTTCATAATAATGACGATACTTGTTCCGGTGTTTTTGTTTGGACTTATTGGCGTGCAGGTTTTAATCTATTCTGTTGCAGAAGAAGAGAATCCCAATTTAATTATGGTATCTGAAACAGAAAGCATTTCGCAAAAACTTAAAAGTGAATTTGATGACTATAGCGAAGTTAAGCTTGGCAATTACAGAATTACTTATGAAACACATGACTCGGTTTCTTTTGATGAACGACTAAAAAACCTGAGAGCAGATCTTCTTAATGGAAAATTGACAGGAATTATTTTTGTTCCCAGTGCAGCTTTAGCAAATAAAAATGTTAAATATTATTCATCCAATCCTTCCAACAGGGCGCTCTTTGATAAAATAAAGCCGGGAATCAACAAGGCTCTCATCAATATTTATTTTCAGGACAAGCAGCTTTCAAAAGATGATGTTGAATTTGCGAGAGACAATGTTGAGATAACAGGTTTCCGTGTTACAAAGGATGAAAAAGTTGAGGAAGAAGGTTACGGCAACCTGGTTGCACTATTTCTTTTTTCATTTCTTCTTTATATGGCATTGATATTTTCAGGACAATCAACTATGCTTTCCGTTGTAGAAGAAAAAAGCAACAGGATAGTTGAGGTGCTTCTTTCATCTGCCTCAAGCACTGAGTTGATGATAGGGAAAGTTATCGGTACGGTTATTACCGAAGTTATACAAATGACTATCTGGCTCTTACCAATAGTAATGCTTATTTCAACAAGCTGGTTTATGCTGCCGGATGAATTTATGCTTCAGCTTGATTTGGGATTTATTCTTTATTTCCTGATTAATTATACGATTGCTCTTTTTACTTTTGTGGGATTGTTTGCAACTGTTGGCGCAATTTTCGATAACCCGCAGGATGCACAATCGGGTGTGTGGCCTTTAATGATGCTTGTAATAATACCATTCTTAATCGCATTGAGTTTGCAGTCTAATCCGCAAAGCAGCCTTGCAAAAATCACTTCACTTCTACCTTTCACCTCACTAATGGTAATGCCCGCAAGATTTGCTCTTGTTGAAGTGCCTGTTTGGGAACTTGCGTTATCATTCGCAATTAATCTCGCAGTCCTTTTGGGAATCTTCCCTCTTGCAGGAAAAATTTATAGAGTGGGAGTTCTTGTTACAGGCAAAAAACCAAAATGGTCTGAAGTCCGAAAATGGCTTTTAATAAAAGGCTAAGTTATTTAGAGACTCTTTCTCTTTTTTTATAAAAGGAAAAAGTAAAAGGATTGAAATCATTTAATCGCAGTAAGCCGCGTCACAGGTTTTCAAAAATAATAGGTTTATGATTTCATCATCAACTATAGAACAAAAGGACTAATTTATTTCAATTATGTAAGAAAATCTGGCCGTAAACCCTGTCACAAGGGTGTAACCTTTAGACCTCTGTTTTCATCTAAGTTAAATGATGAATGATTTCGGTTTCTTGACGATTGTTCATTAAGCAACTTGATTATTTATTAAAAAAACTGGAGGTACATATGAAAAATAAAAACAAACTGATTTATTTTTTTTCTTTTCTTTCAATACCACTCATTACAGCTTTTATACTTATTGCAACTGATCAGAAAAAAGATAATTATGATGAGGCATTGAAACAGAATGCTTTAGATATGCTTGAAGAAGGAAAAGAAATTTTCAGGCACGATACATTTGGATCTGAAGCATTTTGGGGCGATGCTTTAAAACTTCATACCGCAATTGCTGGTGAAGCAAATGGTGGTATTGGCCCTGGACTCTCTCCTTTGCAAGCTTTAGAGCTTGGTTTGAAAGTGGATATCGAAGCATTACCAGATGAAGTAATTCAGGCACTTCAAAATAATGAAATAGATCTTGAAGATCCTGCGGTTACTGTAACTTTGCTGAAACTGAATGCCGTTGTTGGAGTTAAAGGTTTATTTGAAGGTGATAAGATTTCTTCTATTGGATTAAACTGTTCTGCCTGCCATTCAACTGTAGATGATTCATTTATTCCCGGTATAGGTAAAAGATTAGATGGCTGGGCAAATCGTGATTTAAACGTTGGAGAAATAATTGCATTTGCTCCTGATCTTAGTTCAGTAGCGTCATTGCTTGGTGTTGATCAGAAAACTGTAAGAGATGTAGTTAGAACCTGGGGACCGGGAAAATTTGATGCCGAATTATTTTTTGATGGAAAAGTAGAACGACCTGATGGAAAACCCGCTGCAACACTGCTCCCTTCTGCATTTGGTTTGGCTGGAGTCAATCTTCATACTTACACTGGATGGGGATCAGTGACTCATTGGAATGCGCTCGTAGCTAATCTTGAAATGCATGGAGTAGGTACATTTTATGACCCGCGCTTAAATGATGCTGGAAAATTTCCTATTGCTGCTGCAAACAATTTTGGAAATGTAAGATCCGAAAATGATTTGATAACTTCTAAGCTGCCTGCTTTACATTTTTATCAATTATCTCTTTTAGCTCCAAAGCCTCCTGAAGGAAGCTACAATATATCCCTGGCAGAAAAGGGTAAACTTCTTTTCAATTCAAAGGCTAAATGCTCAGAATGTCATGTGCCTCCGATTTTTACAGAACCCGGATATAATATGCATACCGCTGAGGAAATAGGAATAGATGATTTTCAGGCAATGAGATCTCCTGATGAAATGTACAGAACAACTCCTTTAAAAGGATTATGGACAAGAATGAAAGGAGGATTCTATCATGATGGAAGATTTGAGACTTTAAAGGATGTAATTAATCATTATGATAATTTATTTGGTCTGGCTTTATCGGGGGAGGAAAAAACAAATCTTGCTGAATATCTGAAATCCCTTGGTGATGAGAGGTGATAAAGGAAGAATAGTCATCAGGAATATATTTATATCAGCTAAAAATTGGCAAACAGCAGCAATCAAAAGTTGGTAAGAAGCAGAATATTAAAGAGGAATCAGATAAAAAATTCGGAAGGAGAGTTCATCTGAGAATTAGAGAACTCAGATGAACTCACACCGAAATTAAGTCCGTTGGTATTATTTACAGTCAAAGAATGTTTACTAAAGAGAGAGTATAAATTGATAATATGAGAATCTATTGTAGAGAAAATTTTAAGCGGCTTGTCTTAATTTACTTTAGCAAAATTTAAAGTAAGCAATATAAATGTTTAATCGGCATTACTTCACTTTAAACACAATAAAAGTCATATCATCCTGCTGCTTACTTCCGTTAAGCCATATAGAAGCGTTAGTAGTAAAATGCTTTATAATTTCTTCAGGAGACTTTTCCCCAACTTCTTTTAACAATCCGGGAATTTTGATTGGAAGTATCAAATTATTAGTTTGTAAAGCGACAGACAGGTCGCCTTACAAACTTAATTTCTATATCCTACTTTTTTTGGGTATAATAAAAATCGGGTCTCATCATTCCGTCTTTATGTTCAAACTTTTGGGTTATTGCCATCATACGTTTTAATAACTTACCACCTTCATCTCCAAGTTGTTCATCCTGCCTGTCTGATAATGTTGCCCAATCAACTCTTCCTTTTGCCGGCTGAACAAAAATAATATATGGCATATCAGTTCCTATTCCTCCAAAATAAACTCTATACCCTTCTTCAATATTCTTTGCTTCGTAAAGAGCTTTATAATCTTTCAGAATTTCATTCATTTCATCTTCTTTACCGGGAATAACATTTATATAATCAAAATGCCTGAAGTCTAAGCCTTCATCAGCGGACAATCCATATAGGGGTTTGTAAGAAAGATCATTTCTCAGAGTAATAAGATAATTTCTATGAGAAGCATAACAGCCGTCAAACTGGCTCATTACGTTATTCATTTTCTCCTCACCGATTTTATCAACCAACCCGCCTCTCATTTCCATATACTTGGCAAGTCCTTCAAAATCTTTAACGGGAAACAGTGTGCTATAAGTAAAATACTCTGTTTGGAATGCCCTGGAAGATCCTTCAACATTAGCTTCCTTAAACATATCAACAAAATCTTTGGCAGCTTTTTCATATTTATCCTGCATATACGGGAAAACAACATCTTCGTGAACCATGAACATTTCTCTGTCTGGCAGCTCATCCTGCGCAGGCAATTGTGTGAATGATAATAGAAAGAGAAACAAGAATGATAGAAAGAGTTTCATAAATGAGCCTCCTGAAAAGTTTTAATAAATTAGTTTAAATTGGAATAATCAATGACAAGGTATATTCAGAATAATATTGATGAATTGCAAATAAATATTCTAAAAAAATTGCTTGCTACCGGAAGATAATATGAAAATCTCTTCTTAAGAAAAAAAAAGTCTAATTATTTTGTTATCTCTTTAATCCAATCCGAAATCATATTTAATGCTGCCGGAGAAATTGTCTCTTCAATTTTTGCATATTCATTTGGTGAACCGGTTTCTGCTTCCTGGAATAAATGATTTAAACCTTTGAGTTCGGCAACTTTAAAGTTTTCATTTCCTCCTTCTTTCATTGCTTTTTCAATTAACTCAAGATTTTCTTTTGGAGGAACCTGTAGATCTTTTTCTCCATTAATTGCCAGGACAGGAACATTAACTTTTGTTAATGTTGGATAAGGATCATATTCAAGGAAGTACCTGAACCACGGACTAAGTATAACTTTTATTTGCTGATTAAAGAACACATCAGGATCTCCGAGTTGAGATATTTCTTCTTCAGGCATTTCTGAGTAGCTCACATTAAAAACTTCTCTCAGTTTTTCCACGGTCACGGCACTGTCTTTCTCACTAATAATTATATCATACGTTTTAACAGCAATTTCAACATCCTTTGTAATTGTTTTTTCATCAGTTCCGTTTGCCCTCATTATTAATGCCGTTTGTAACCGAAGAATTTCTTTCCCATTCATTCCTGGTCCCGCCATTAAAATTATAAAATCTACATTATCGGATTGAACAGCAGCAAGCGGAGCTATTAATCCTCCTTCACTATGCCCGATCAACCCAATTTTATCAACATCATCCCGGGTTTTAAGGTATTCAACAGCGGCTAATACATCAGTTGTAAAATCTTTAGTAGTTGCAGAAGAAAAATCACCTGTTGATTCACCAATACCACGGTCATCAAATCTTAAAACAGCGATGCCATTTTTTGTAAGATAATCTGCAAGAACAAGAAATGGTTTATGTCCTAATAATTCTTCATTCCTGTTCTGCGGACCGGAACCTGATATAAGAATTACTACTGGGAAAGAATCTTCTTCCTTTGGATATGTAAATGTTCCTGCTAAAGTTAAGTTTGCTTCTTTATTTGGAATAGTAACTTCTTCTTCATTGTAAGGGAAAGGTGCCTTCGGTTCCTGCGGTCTTTTGGGTGGTTCAATGTTTTCTGTCTTTTTAAGTGTAAGATGAAATGAAGAACCCTGTGTCCAGCTTCCAACAATACTATCCTGTTCAAACCTGCCTTCATAAAAACCTCCAACAGCTAGAACAACAAACCTGATATTCGGTTCATTATAAATAGTTGAATCTACAGGAATATCAAAAGCTCCCTGATCAGGGCTATCTAATGTTGTCTTTAAAGAACCATCTTCATTCTCCGTTACTTTAAATACAATTCGTAGTTCTATTGTTGATATTTTTAAGGTACCAAGCCAGTTGCCTTTTATTTTTTCATTGTCTTGTGAGAATAATGATTGAACAGGAATGATAAAGAAAAATACAATAATAAAATTTTTAAGTTTTAAGTTTTTCATTTGAGTGCCCTTTAGTTTAACTAACTCCCTGAAATTGATATACTAAATTTACGAGTTTATTCAATGGCTTTCTAAAGATTGTTATGGAATTAGCCAAATTATATATAGATGGTAGAATCATTCCCCAAAAAGTGGGAATCCATTTGATTTAAAGCTATTGGATTCCCGTTCCTGTCTGCCGACGGGCGGTTCACGGGAATGACAAAATACTTTACCTTTTAAGATGCATCTTGTTGGGGGTGTTTTATATCAAAATAAAGATTAAAAAGTTCTATTTACAAATTTTCTTCTTCATCAAGTTCAGACAGGAGACCGAGAACATCAAGATGGTTTGTACTCATCTGCAGATGCCCTTCAGAATCAATCGGCCATTCTTCAAGCGCACGGTCTGTATAAAGCTCAACTCCGTTTCCATCAGGGTCTCTCAAATAAATTGCTTCG
>CAYNUV010000175.1:0-6591 GCA_964400245.1 uncultured Ignavibacteriaceae bacterium | reverse complement strand
CAAGAAAAGTTATAGACAAGAATTATTCTAAAGAACAGAAATTCTTTTATAAAAGAGAATTGGAAAATTTATTTCGGAAAAATGGATATACAGTTGAGAGTATTCTTTTCTGCGGCTATTTTTCTACACCCTTCGCACAAGTTGTAATGAGACCCCAATTTATATTTAAACATTTATCGCAATTAGCCGTTAAAATTGATTTCTACTTACAATCCACTATAAATAGTAAATTGGCATGGGATTTAATTTTAATCGGAAAGATTAATAATATCAATAAGACTTAAGAATGTTCTATCCTAATTTATATCAATGGTTTTACTTATCCCTTTTTCAATGAGAAATTTTTAATGAAGTTGAAAGAAATTAAAATACAATTTTTAAAATTATTTGATAAAGCTTACTCTTCTGCTAATTATAAATATTCCTTATTAATAACTGCTCTGTTGCTTATCAATTTTATACTGCTTGGGGTGGATAGTCTAAATTGGGCGAATGATCCGGAAGATTATGTTGATCAGACTGCTTATTTAGGCGAAGCAAATTTTATTGATAATCATGGTGGAATAATGAATTTTCTAAATTTATGTTTTACCGGGAAATATAAACAAGCAAATCAGCATCCACTATATATACTTTTTATTACACCATTTGCCTCGAGAGATATTTCATTTCTTATTAATGCTAAAATTTTGAGCTTTGTTATAGGAATATTTTTGCTTTTATCCCTTTTTATTATTGCCAGAAAAATGTATGGTGATCTTATTGCGTCAATCGCAGTTTTTGCAATAATGTTAAACCATCTATTCTTAGAATACACTTCATTAGCAGGATGCGAATCATTATTAATGCTGCTTACCCTATTATGTATTTATTTCCTTATGGAGGGTTTCAAAAATAATAAGTATTGGGCCTATGCAGGAGTTATTGCTGGATTAGTTTATTTAACGAAGGGGACAGGTTTGCTCTTAATACCAGGTTTTTTATTATCATCTATCTATATATATAAACTAAAAATATTTAAGAATAAATATTTTTGGTCATTTTTTATTTTTTTTGTATTAGTGTCGTCACCTTTGTTGGTCAGAAATATTCTGGTTTATCAAGATCCTTTTTTTAATGTCAATAAGTATATAGCTGAATATGGAAGGGAACAAGTATTAAATTCAGCATATCTTGTTTTTAGCCCGGTAGAGGGTGCAGGGCTATGGCAGTTTGAAAAAATTGAAGATAAGAATATTAACCCCCAATTGAAGTCTACTTATATAGAAACTTTTACTAATTTGTATAAAAGATTTAAAGATGGGATAGGAACTCATTTTAATACATTTTTTAATTCACTAAACCTATTAAACATTGACTCTTGGATATTGGGTTTATTCTTATTTTTATTATTTATTTTAGGAATTTCGCGAGAAAGAAATTTTGGGGGAAAGATTTATGTTATAATTACCTTGCTTGTTTTTTTTGTAGCTTTCTCATTTGTAAGAAGCATCCCACGCTATTTTTTACCATTGATTCCTTTAATTTGGATTTATATAGCATTAGGAATATTAACATTATTGGATTTTATTAATAAAAAATTTTTCTTTAAGAGTCTCAAAGTAAACATAATTTCTTATGTCCCTCATTTTTTGATACTTATCCTAATTATAAATTTGAGTTATTTATTATCTACTAAAGCAATTACCAATCCTACAAAATCTGTAAGCTACAGCGAAAATCGCTTAGACTTGTTAAATTGGATGAGAGATAATCTAAACGAAAATGATAAATATACATTGGGACCAAATCTTTACTGGCAGTTAGATAAAGGAACCTGGGTTGTTCCCCCTGTACTCGTCCGTGAGGATTTTTCTAAATTAAATTCATTTATGAAAAGACATGATATATCTTATATAATAATCAGTTCACAGAATTTAGCCCGAGAGGGATCGGTAGACTATAGTAAGTTAACACAGAATTATTTTGAGTTAGATCCTAAAGAAGGGATAGTAGAAAAAAGAAATATAGTTAATTGGGACTTAGTATATAGGAATCAAAAAAAACCAGTAGAATTTTTAGTTTATAAAGTTAAATAACAAATTTATATAAGCATACATAGAATCGTTTGCCTTTACTCATAGATTGAACAATAGGTTTTTCCTTGATTTTAAGAGAAGGACCTTCCAAATCTAATTCTTCGAAATCCAAAACAAATATAAAATTGAAAAACAAGTAATTCTATTTTACACTTAAAGGTATTTTTAAAAGAATAAGATTAGAATATAAATATTATACAAAACGTCCTTGGACTCTGACAGAAGTAGGAAAATTCTGGGATACCGTTGATGATTATGATGAAGTAAATAAAAAAAACTAATTTAAATTATAATCTTATTTAAGATAGAAAAACTACCACTTCCTTTTCCCGATAATAGTTTTAATTTTATCTGTACTTATGAAACAATAGAACATGTTTATGAATATAAAAAATTTATTTCTGAATTAACAAGAGTATTAAGTAATGGGGTATAATTATTCTTAGTTGTCCTAATGTTGCCTGGGAATGGGTTCATTGGTTATCAGCAATAATAAATATTAATCATAGTGAAGGCCCGCACAGATTTTTAAGAAGGAAGAAACTTTTAAAATGTTTTTCTTATAATAAATTGGAAATTCTGGAGGAAAACAGCACTATAGTCCTTCCCTTTAATAATAAATTATCCATTAAGATAAATAACTTTTTGGAATCTAACTTACCCAAGGGATTAATGAGTCTTCTTGCCTTAAGAAGAACTTTTATTCTTAAAAAGATATAAATCTTTTCTATTGTAAATATCTTTTAATTTTATTCTTCAAGAGTTTGCTTCAAAATTTTATTTATTGTAAAATCTTATTAGGTTTCACTAGCCTCTTATAATCCTGTTAATTGAAATGTAGATTCCTTGAGAGGGAAAAATTATATTATGCAAAATTTGTCTGTGCAACAGTATCCTGGTAAGGAACTGGAAGCAATGTCTTTTGCTTTAACTTACCACAAATGGATTTTAAAGGAATTTGAACCATTCTTAGGTAAAACGATTGCTGAAGTTGGGGCAGGCAATGGAAGCGTATCTAAACTTCTTTTAGAAAAGTCTATAAACTCCCTTTTTGCTTTTGAACCTTCTCAGAATATTTATCCTCTTTTAGAAAAAGAACTGAGACATGAAAAAAGAGCCACAGTAATAAATGACTTCTTTAGTCCAAAATATGCACAATATAGTTTTGACTCGATTATATATATCAATGTTTTGGAACATATTGAAGACGATAAAACTGAACTAACTAATGTATTACAAACGTTAAAACCTAATGGGCATTTGCTGTTATTTGTTCCGGCATTAGAATGGCTCTATAGCAACCTTGATAGTCAGATAGGTCATTTTAGACGTTATAAAAAGAGAGAGCTTACTAAGCTGGTAAGTGAAGTCGGATTCAATATTGTAAAAGCAAGGTATTTTGATATGGCTGGTATAATCCCCTGGTATATCAATTTTGTTTTACTCAAAAACTATATTAATGTTGGAAATGTGTCTTTGTATGATAAGTTAGTAGTACCAATTATGAAGCTTATAGAAAATACTGTAGCCCCTCCCATAGGGAAAAACATATTATTAATAGGCAGGAAAAATGGATAATTGTTAATTAATTTGGAAAGATATGTTAACAAAACTTAGCATAGTCGTACCCTGCTATAATGAAGAAAATACTTTAGAAAGCTGCATTGAAAAGGTAAGAGAAATGGCAGACGAAAAGCTGTCTCTCGAAATAATTATTGTTGATGATGCATCTCAAGATCAAAGCCTTAAGATTTCAAAAGAATTAAGTTGCAAATATCCTGAAGTAGTTGTAATTGAACAAAAATTTAATCAGGGTAAAGGTGCTGCATTAAAAGCCGGGTTTAAAAAAGCAACAGGAGATTTTGTAGCAATTCAGGATGCAGATCTTGAATATAATCCGAAGGATTTAAAAAGACTCCTGATCCCTTTAATAAATGATGAAGCTGATGTAGTTTTCGGTTCCAGGTTTTTATCATATGAGGCACACAGAGTTTTGTACTTTTGGCATTCTTTAGGGAATAAATTTTTAACACTTCTTTCAAATATGTTTACCGATCTAAATCTTACTGATATGGCAACCTGTTATAAGGTATTTAAAAGAGATGTGATACAAAAAATTAATATTGAAGAAAAACGTTTTGGAATTGACGCTGAGATAATTGCAAAAGTTGCTCAAATGCGTGTGCGTATATTTGAGATGGGGGTTTCTTACTACGGCAGGACCTATGAAGAGGGAAAGAAGATTAAAGCGAAAGATGGTTTGAGGGCTCTTTATTGTATTTTTCATTACAATGTTCATAAAGCACCTCTTCCAATACAGTTTTTAGTTTACCTTTTTATAGGCGGTATGGCGGCTGTTTCAAACTTAATTTTATTCTTATTCTTAATGAATTCAGGATTTGATGTTAATTATTCGGCTCCTATTTCCTTTGTTCTTGCAGCAACTGTAAATTATCTTTTGAGTATTGTGTTGGTTTTTAGGCACAAAGTAAAATGGAATGCAATAATGGAATTAGTTACATATACTGTTTTAGTTTTAATTGTTGGTTTCATAGATCTGGAAATTACAAAAACATCACTTAATATTGGCTTAACACCACAACTGGCAAAAATTAATGGAATAGTATCAGTATTAGCCCTAAACTTTTTGGGAAGGCGTTATTTGGTCTTTCCCGAAAAAGCAAGCGGTCCATGGGAACCTCAGTTTAAAATTAAAAAGCAGAAGAGAAATCATTAATTTCTACTTCAATCTTAAAAACTGAAGTAAATCCTAAATGTAGTGATACTAATTTTTCAAATGAGGAAAAAATCAGATAAAGAGTGTTATGAATATTTCAGGTCATTCGGGAACTGTAAATCAAAATAAATTGAAGAGAATTAAAGAGTTTGTTTATGACTTAAAAATTACTAATTATATTAAAAACATAAACTTTTGGATCTGGTTTTTTATCATTTTTGGTATACTCGTACGTTCATCCCAATATCTATATAACCGATCCTTGTGGTTTGACGAATCAATGCTGGCTATAAATATTGTGAACAGATCGTTTTTAGATTTGCTGAAACCTTTAGATTACCATCAAGCTTCACCTTTAGGGTTTTTAGTGGTAACTAAGCTTTTTACAATTCTTTTAGGGGAAAACGAATTTGCTCTGAGATTATTTCCTTTTATTGGAGGAGTTATTTCAATATTTCTTTTCTATAAACTTTCCAAAGAATATTTAACACCTTTGGGGGTTTTGATAGCTGTAGCATTTTTTTCATTAAATGAGCAATTATATCGTTATAGTTCTGAATTTAAACAATATTCCACGGATGTATTATTTACCCTGATATTGTGTTTACTGTTTACAAAGTTGAAAAAAAATGGAATCAGTAATTCTAACTTAATTATATTTTCTTTGGTAGGTGCAATTACAATCTGGTTTTCTCACCCTATAGTTTTTGTATTAGCTGGCATTGGTTTAACTACAATATTTTATTTTATAAGAAATAGTGATTGGAAATGCCTTTTAAAAGTAGCCTTGGTATGTGTTATATGGTTTATTAGTTTTGCCGGCTATTATTTTATATCGCTCCAAAATATAAAAAATGACAATCAGATGCTGGAATATTGGCAAGGTTCATTTATACCTCTTATTCCCAAATCGTTAGGCGACATTGATAAGTATATTATTATTCTTATGGGTTTCTTTACTTATTTGATGAACATGACGGCACTTGCTATACTGTGCTTTATATTGGGAGTTATTCATATATACCAAAAAAGAAAGGATGCTTTTTTTATTTTTATTTTACCTGTTGCTATTACTTTTTTTGCATCAGGCTTTTTTCTTTATCCTTTTTCAGGCAGGTTAATTCTTTTTTTGGCACCGTCAATTTTGTTATTCACTTCAGCCGGTTTAGAAAAGCTAAAAATTGTGACAGCTCCTAATAACAAAATTGTAATATTAACTGTTTTGCTATTGTTCTTTGTCCCATTTTATAAAGCTGGAAATGACCTGATTAAATCAAAAGACTCTGAAGATATTAAGACAACCCTTGGCTATATTCAGAAGCATATTAAACCTAAAGATGAAATATATCTCTATTATGGAGCTGTGCCTGCTTTTAATTTTTATTCTAATAAGTATAAACTTTTAGATTATAACAAAATTGAAGGTATTGAATCCAGAAAAAATTGGAAAGGATATGTTAATGATTTTAATCAGTTAAGGAATAAAAAAAGAGTTTGGGTTTTATTCTCGCATATTTATAAAAAACAAATTGATGATAAAAGATTCTTTTTATATTACCTTAATAATCTAGGTGTGCAGAAGGATGCTGCACATTCTGAAGGAGCAGTAGTATATCTTTATGATTTTTCTTTAAGTAATTAATTTTAATTCACTAAAAAATTCATTATGTTTTTTTTCATAAAAAAACCTTCTATAAGATTATTTTAATAAAATCATTTTTTTTGTTTGTAAAAAGTTTTTGGTTTGAAGCCTGTATATATAAATTCCACTAGATA
>CAYNUV010000174.1:0-6642 GCA_964400245.1 uncultured Ignavibacteriaceae bacterium | reverse complement strand
ATTGTTTTCTTTATTTATACAAAAAAGTTAAGAGTAACTATTAGAAACGGGTTTTGAAATATTTTGTTTAATAATTGAGGAGAAATGAAATGAGTGCTATAAATATTATAATTCTTGTTTTTATTTTCATTGGTGTTTTTTCTTTTTTAGCTGCTTTCTTATCAAAGAAGAAAAAAGTACAGAATGATGACTCATACACTTATTGGTTCTCTAATGTAGATGAATTATTATAAAAATATGATTCAAGCATCAATTCTATAAGATATACATTTCATTATAATCCTCCATCATTAAACAAAACTTAATCTCCAGCAGATTTCTTTTTATTTACTAAAATTAAAACCTCATTGGTAATTCCATCATAAAGGACAATTAGTTAGGTAACTATTTACTTTTATCTGTGTGCGTCAAATATATAGTTATCATTAATTATTATTCGGGGTTAAATGGATTAGGATAATTATCTATTAACACATTGTCTAGTACACCCGGAAGGATTTGAACCCTCAACCTCTTGATCCGTAGTCAAGCGCTCTATCCAATTGAGCTACGGGTGCATATTATAAAATGAATTGCAAGAAAAAATAGTATAAAAATGATTGTTCTTCAAATTCAATTTAAAATAAAAAAGCCGGATCCATTTCTGAATCCAGCTTTATAAGAAAGTATTATTTATCGAACATCGTAAGAAGCTTGGAAACTATTTAAGCTATATAAATTCAGTTCCTGAATTTGTATATCTCCGTATTTTGGAATATTAAACGCCTGAGTTGCTGGTTTACCAAGAAATACAAGCATGTTGCCTTCTTTAGAAATTATTTTCATAAATACCTGCTTACTGGATGTAATAGAACTGTTTGCCACAACAGATATTGTATCATTATTTGCTGTCCACTCCATTACCGGAACAACAGTAAAATGCTGTAAGGTAGAGTAAGGGAATTGAGTAGTAAAAGTGCCGGTTGGAACATAACCTGAAACTCCAAACACTCTTATGGTTGTTACAGTATTACTATTTAATACCTGAAGATTAAATGTGTTTTCTGTTGGTTTTCCTATGAATATGAGTTCATTATTAGGAATATTTGATTCTATAAAATTTGAATACTCAACTTCACAGAAAAAATGATCAAAGTTTCCACCTTTATTATCGAAAGAAATTTGAACAGTATTTGCTTTTACTGATAATATTTCCCACTTTGTTTTCAGCTCAGGGAAAGAATCAAGATATTCATAAGGATATACAATAACGGGAACAGAATTTTTTTCTATTTGTGTTGATACCGGTGATAAATCCTGACTATCCTGGGAACATGCGGAAAGAATTAGACTAACAGTAAGTACTAAAAAATATAGTGATGCTTTCATATAACCAATCTCCTTAAATTATTCAACAATTCTACTTAATACTAATTATTCGTAGGCAATTATTTTTAGTCAACATTTATGCCCTATATATCTTCTCGTATTGAATCAGTCATATTTTAAAAATATTTGAAAATTTAATTAATGCTTTATTTAAGATTTTAATTATCAAGATGAGATTATTTAGAGTGAAATTATTTCCTGTAAACCGTGCTGAATTCGGATTATTTAACGTAAAACTAAAATCATTCACTTATTTCTATCCTGAAGAAAAGAGTCCTTTAACTATTTCATTTCTATAAATTAGAAAAAAGAGTATGCCTGGATATTGAATTACCGGTTTATAATTCTTTTGAGTTTTTAGTATATTCGTCTAACTTTTTTCAAACAGAGAATGTAAAATGCTATTTAATGGAAGCGGGACAGCGTTAATTACTCCATTTAAAGAAGATTATAGTGTTGATTATGAAGCTTTAAAAAAATTAATAGCTTTCCAGATTAACAATAGTATTGATGCTTTAATCATTCTTGGTACAACAGGTGAATCACCTGTTATTTCCATTGATGAAAGAAAAAAAATAATTGAAACTTCCCTGGAAGCAGCAAATGGGAAAACAAAGATAATTATTGGAACAGGCACAAATGATACAAGGAAAGTTGTTGAGTTAAATAAAATTGCTGAAGATTATAAAGTGGATGGTCTGCTTATTGTCAATCCTTATTATAATAAGGGAACTCAGGAAAGTTTAGTTGAACACTACAAATATATCTCTGAAAGAACTTCACTGCCGATTATTTTGTACAATGTTCCTTCACGAACATGTATGAATTTATTACCTGAAACAATTGTGAAGATACACAGTGAATGTAAAAATGTTATTGCTGTAAAAGAAGCAAGTGGCAATATTTCCCAGATCGCTCACCTGTTTTCAATTAAACCAGGTTCTTTAAGTGTTCTTTCCGGAAATGATGACCAGACACTTGCTATTATGGCTTCGGGTGGAGATGGAATAATTAGTGTCTTTTCAAATGCTTACCCAAAAGAAATGAAACAGCTTACCAATGTTTTATTGAATAATGATTTGAAGAATGCACAGCATCTTAATAATAAATATTTAAAAATGATGAATCTTCTTTTTGTTGAAACAAGTCCGTCTCCAATTAAATTTATAATGCATAAAAAAGGATTTTGCAAGAACATTTTAAGACTTCCTCTTATTCCTGTTAATAATAAATCCGGAAAAGCTTTAATTGATGAAATGAATAAATACTAAGGATCATTTGCCAAAAAAAATTAAATACGGTTTGATTGGAAGCAGCGGAAGACTTGGTGGGGAAGTGATTAATGTTTTTAAGGAAAAGGGACATGAACTTGTTTACGAAGCTGATATAAATGTTGATAAACAAAATGACATACCTGAATTGCTTATAGATTGTTCACTGCCTGAAGCACTATCTAAAACATTAGAGTTGGTTAGAAAATTTAAAATCCCATTAATTGTTGCAACGACAGGACTAACTAACGCTGATCTTCAGAAGCTCAGAGATTTATCACAGAACATTCCTGTTGTACAAAGTTTCAATTTTTCAATTGGTGTACAGGTTCTTCTTAAATTAACTGAAGTTGCAAATGAAGTTTTGCACGATTGGGATGTTGAAATATCTGAAACTCATCATAGGTTTAAAAAAGATAAACCATCCGGTACAGCTTTGATGATAAAAGATAAATTAACTTCAAAAGCAGTGAATATTTCTTCACTAAGATTAGGAAATATTGTTGGAGATCATACTGTTACATTTGGTGGATTAGGAGAAACAGTTTCAATAAATCATCATGCAATTTCAAGAAGAACATTTGCAGAGGGAATTCTTAAATCAGCAGAATTCATTTTAAATAAGAAAAATGGTTTTTACTCATTTAAAGAAGTAGTATTTAACAGTTAAAAATGGATTCATACGAAATTATAAACTATATCGCTAACTCAGAAAAGAAAACTCCTTTAAAGGTTTTTTTAAAAGGCGAACTTGATAAAATAGATTTCAGCAAACTGGAATTCTTTGGTGGAAAAGATTTTGGAATTCTTTTCTGTGAGTTAAAAGATTTTAATGAACTTTATGAAAGAAATAAGAATTTTATTTCAAATTATAGAATTGAAAATGACAGAAGAAATTCTGCTATACCTCTTGCTGATCTGAAAAAATATAATGCAAGGATTGAGCCCGGTTCGGTTATTCGTGATCTTGTTGAAATAGGTGATCATTGTATTATAATGATGGGTGCTGTGTTAAATATAGGTGCTGTTATTGGCGAGAATACCATGATTGATATGAATGTTGTTGTTGGAGGAAGAGCAATTGTCGGAAAAAATTGCCACATTGGTGCAGGTGCTGTTCTTGCAGGAGTAATTGAACCTCCAAGTGCTGATCCTGTTATAATTGAAGATGATGTGCTTATCGGAGCGAATGCAGTTGTTTTAGAAGGAATAAAAGTAGGGAAAGGTGCTGTTATTGCTGCCGGTTCCGTTGTTGTAAAGAATGTTGAACCTTATACTGTTGTTGCGGGTGTTCCTGCAAAGTTTCTTAAAAAAGTTGATGAAAAGACAAAAGTTAAAACTCAGCTTATGGAAGAATTGAGAAAGCTCTGACTCTTATGCCTGTAATCGTTCAGAAATATGGCGGCAGTTCTCTTTCAGATATTGATAAGATAAAAAAAGTTGCTTCACTAATTACAATTGTAAGAAAAGCTGGCAATGATGTTGTAGTAGTTGTATCTGCAATGGGGAAAACTACTGATTCTTTAATCTCACAAGCTAACAGCATTTCTTCAGATCCACCAAGAAGAGAAATAGATATGCTTTTAAGTACAGGTGAAAGAATTTCAATGTCTTTACTTTGTATTGCTCTAAATGAACTTGGGGTAAAAGCTGTTTCACTAACTGGTTCACAAGCAGGAATAATAACAAACGATCGTCATACCGATGCTAGAGTTATTGAGGTGCGTCCATTCAGAATACAGGACGAACTTGAACATGGCAATGTTGTTGTCGTTGGAGGTTTCCAGGGTGTTAGTTATAAAAGAGATATAACTACCTTAGGCAGAGGAGGCTCTGATACTTCTGCTATTGCAATTGCAGCGGCTTTAAATGCAGAAAGATGTGAAATATATTCCGATATAGATGGCGTTTATTCTGCTGATCCTTCTCTTATAAAAAATGCTCAGCATCTTCCTGAAATATCTTATCAGCAAATGCAGGAAATGAGTATTGTGGGCGCAAAGGTTCTAAATGCTCAAGCCGTTCAATTTGCTAAAGAGGCACAAATTTCTATTTATGCAAGAAGTACTTATGGTCCTGGTAAAGAAACAGTAGTAAGATTATTGAAACCGGAGCTATCTTTGGGAATTAAAGCTGTTGTTCATGAGTTCGAAGTTGCTAAAGTAATTTTTTCTGTGAAAGAAAAAGAAAATTTTGAGTATATACTTTCTTATTTTGAAAAGAGCCAGATACTAATTAAGGAGCTCAATTTAATTACTGAAGAAGAATCCGGATCGAATTCTAAAATATCTTTTGTTGTTTCCGTTAAAAACATAATAGGCTGGGAAAAAAGAAAAGCCGAATTACGAAATAAATTCAATGAACAAATAAAATTTATTGAAAACCTTGGAGCCGTTTCTCTTATAGGCGAAGGATTGAACAGGAATAACAGTATTCTTCATTCAACTCTGGAGCTGTTTAGAAATAACGGGATTGGTTTATTCGGCATCACCACAACATCTTTCAGAATTTCACTTCTAATTAAGAACATTGAAGTTGAGAAATGTGCAAACATTTGTCATAAAAAATGGATTGAGGAACAAATCGAAATCCCATCAAATATTTAGCAGCAACACGAAAAATATTTATACTCCTTAATAGTCTCAGATTTAATCAACTCTCTCAAAACGAACTAAAAGCAACAAGATGATAATATTCTTTTGCTAAAAAACAAAAGTTTTTAACGGCATAGTTATTGGAAATATCAAAGCGTGACTCCAATACCTGCCGCATGTGGGGTTGTAGCGTGAACAAAGCACGGAGGGCGCTTCAACTCCCACACGGTGGTATAAAACTCAGGGATCATAAACACTTCCAGCAGGAATTTCAGGTCTTACAATTAAAACTTTTTCCTTTAACAATGATACTTTTCCAGCTTCCATTCCTTTCTTTTTAACAACATATTTTTTTTGAGTATAAGAAACAGGAACGAACCCGGAAGTTTTTGCTTTACTATGATAAGCTGCAATAGATGCTCCTTCTTTTAAAATATTTTTTGGAATACCTTCTTTTACATTTTCATTTTTAAGTACAACATGTGAACCGGAAACGCTTCGTGCGTGAAACCAATAATCATTTTGCTTTGCAAATTTCAATGTGAGCAGATCGTTGCTTTTACTATCTTTCCCAACAAAAACATTATATTTGTTGTGAAGCAGGTAATGCCTGAATTTATTCTTTATGTCGTCTTCCGGTTTTTTATCTTCTGCAGGTTTAATGTTTAACTCTTTCATAATTGATTTGTAATCTTCATTTGTTTCTGCTTTAATGAATTTTTCCTTAATCTTTCGCAGCTCATTGTATTTTTCTTTTAGGTTTTTCATAAGCTGCTTTGATTTTTCCAACCGGACTTTTTCATCTCTTGCTTTATCAAAATAAAATTCTACATTTTGTTTGGGAGATAGTTTTTGATCGAGTTTAATTAAGATATTCCTGTTATCATTGTAAATATCCTGCAGCTCAAGTTGTTTTAATCCTTTAGAGAAATTATTAATATTTATGAGAAGCAGATTTCCTGTTTTATTGTATTCCTCTTCCTTAGTTCCTATTTCAATTCCAGACTGAACATTATTCAATTTGGATGATATTTTTGTCAATTCCCGATCAAAATGTTTTTCTATTATTTTTTTATAATCAACAGTTCTTTCTCTTGAATATTTCTGAATAAGGAAGTAGTTAAAAGCATCAGGAACATTTGTAAACTCTTCTTTCTTAGTGAAAGGAAAAATTCCAAAAGAATTAATTCCCAGGTTCACTTCATTCGTATCCTCATCAATAAAAACTGCAGGATTATTTTTTTTTACTTCGTTTAAAATCTTTAAAATTAAATTGCTGGGAATTTTTTCTGAATCACTTTCAATTCTTAATATAGCTTCTTTTATAATTTCTCCGCCAATTATGGGATAAACCTTTTTTATTGTTTCGGGATCAATCACATCTTCGTTTATTTTTAAATCATTAAAAG
>CAYNUV010000173.1:0-6665 GCA_964400245.1 uncultured Ignavibacteriaceae bacterium | reverse complement strand
CATTAATTGCTGAGGAACTTTGGGCTCTTGAAGCTACACGGTTAGGATTTGATACTCTGGATAATGTAAAATATTCTTTAAAAACTCTTGAGAAAATGTTAGTAAAAGATGAACTGTTCAAACAGGAAGTAGAAGCTAAAATTTTCTTAACAGGTGATGAGATAGCAGAAGGAATGGATAGAGTTATAAATCTTTTGAAGGTTAATATTATTACACTAAGAGATTCTTCAGAAGCCTTAAGAATTTTTGGTTTATTAAAGGATAATAAAGCAGATTTCGATTCACTTTTGAAACTCGAAGATGGAACTCAGAAAGTTCCTTTTGAAATTACTTTAGGTAAACTTAAGGAGGAAATTATTGAGGATATTTGTTATAGTTTAAAACCTGGCGAAATATCTAGCCCGACAAAAACTAATGGTGGCTGGCTCATCTTTAAATTAAAAGAGATAGTAAAAAACCCGGCAATTAATCCTTCAAGTGAACAGGCAAGGAATAATGCAATTCAAATTTTGCGTGAAAGAAAAAGAAGAAAACTTGCAGGTGAATTTATTGATAAAGCTCTTGGCGGAAAATCCTTTAGTGCCGATAAAAAGTTGTTTAATCTTTTTGCTGATGCTTTAATAACAGAAATAAAAAATAAATTAAGTTTAAATGATGCCGATTCATCTTTAAAATATCAATTGAATGAAACTGATATTCTAAAAACACTAAACCATATTAGTGTGAAAGAACTTAGTGAAACTTTTATTTCTAAAGTAGATCAATCTCTCACATTAAAAGATTTTATTTACTATCTCGTTTATCAGAAGGTGGAAATTCCTTTTGCCGATCCGATTCAAATAAAATCAGTTCTCAATAAAGCAGTCAGGCAGTTTATAGAAGATGAAGTTCTGGCACTTGAAGGCTTTAAAAGAAAGTTGAATAATCTTTCTTCTGTAAAGAATGATATTAAAATATGGCAGGATAATTATTTATCGCTTCTATTAATGGAGAATGAAGCAAAAAACATTTCGGTTACTGAGAATGATTTAATGCAATACCAAATAGACAAAAAGAATCTTTCTGATTCTGTTTTTCAGATTAACATCGTTGAAATTTTAACTGATGACATTAAAGTCATTGAAATAATTTTAGATGAACTTCAGAATGGTGTTGAATTCGAAGAGCTTGCAAAAAAAAATAATCAAAGAGAGAAGACAAAAAATTCAGGTGGAGAGTGGGGATTGATGCCGGTTAGTAAATTGGGTGAGATTGGTAAAATCACTTTACAAATGAAAACCGGGGAAATATATGGGCCCATAAAACTTCCGGAAGGATATTCAATTTTTAAACTGGTTGAAAAGAATGTAAGGGAAATTTTATCCGCAAGTTCTCTGGAAGAAAACAAAGAATTCTTAAGATTGCAGTTGACTCTTCAAAAAATGAATTCATTTATAAATAATAAAACCGTAGAATATGCCAGAGGTTTTGGAATAAGTATCAATCAAAGAATTTTTAATAACATTACACTTTCAGAAGTAAATACTTTTACTTACAGACTTATAGGTTTTGGCGGAAGGATTGCTGCTTTTCCAATAACAACTCCTATTTTTGAGTGGAATAATCTTTATGAGGGGAAAAAAGAATTACCATAAATAAATTAAATGGATATGAGATGCAGACGCGTTAAACTTAAACAACAAGTAATTTATGGCTGATATGAACTTAAAAATATTCAAAAGTTATGAAGGTACGAATATTACGTAAAAGTTGTGAGCATCAGACTGAAGATAAAGAATTTGTTGTGCTTGTAGGTCCATCAAGTTGCGGAAAATCCACCACATTAAGAATGATAGAGGTCTGGAAGAAATTACTTCAGGTGATCTTTTTTATAAATGGTAAAAGAGTAAATGAAATTCCTCCAAAGGAGAGAGATAGGTAAAGCAAAAGCAAATATTGTAATAGATTCAATTGAAAATTCTCCATCTAATCAATATCCTGCAACAGTTCTTCAAAAATTGAAAAATGCGCTTCTATCTTACAAATGGGGCAGAAATAAGATTGCTTGAACGGCGATACAGGGACGTTGAAAAAGAGGAAAAGATTTCGCAGGCATCTATCGAACGTGCTGTAATTAATCTTTGTGTTGCTAAAAATAAATCTCTTCTTGAATTAACTGATGAAGATTATAAATCGGACAAATTTGGAAAGACAAAACAAACTGCAAGTGAAATAGGTAAATCAATTTATAATGAAATTCTGATACCTTTTAGGAAATAACGAATTCAGGACGAGATTTTCTGAACAATATTTCGATCCTTCTTTTGTTAAAGGGAAATACCGGGATGTAAATCTATATCTTGATGGTTTGGCATGACATCATTACATAAAAGAACTTGACTTTCAGGAATTTTACAAACAATCTACGGAATTGAAGAAGCTGACGGAAAATATATAGTAATATTAAATGGAAGTTTTAGAAACAATTGAAAAAACCTGAAAAAAATTTATTTTAATAAAAGTATTTTCTTGTAAGACTATTCCTTCCCTCAAAAATACAAAAATAAACTCACCTCTGTAAGTCAATTAAAGTTTCATTGTTAACAGAATGAAATCCTTCTTTTTGAAACTCCTTTATGAACTGAATAAGGAATGAGGCTGAATTGCTTTTTTGCCATAGACGAACTTGTAAATGTGGGAATTCTGAAATCTTAAAGAAACAAATCATAAGTGTCATTTTCTATTGTTTTTTTGATTGGTTCAAGATTTTAATCCGCCTGGAATGTTATTTTGTTCTTGCCTTTTTGAAATTACTTATTTATTATTGAAACGGTTCAATAATTATTTAACCTATTAAATAATTATAAAAATTTTAGATGAAACAAAAAAAAGTTAAAGTTCAAAAACAGTCTCACCAACTGTCACCTGAATTAACTCCAGTAAGAAAAAATATATATATAGCAATAGCACTAATTATGCCATTTGTTATTGTAATATTACTTGAAGTAGGATTACGAATTTTTAATTATGGTTATACGCCTGCACTTTTTGTTTCAACTCCCGATGAGTATTCTAAGTATTATGGAATTAATTTAGATATAGCCAAGCGATATTTCACAACTCTTTCTGATGTACCTACTCCACGAAAAGATCTTTTCCTGAAAGAAAAACCACAAAACGGATACCGCATTTTTGTTTTAGGTGAATCAACCACCGCAGGTTTTCCTTATGGTAATAATTTAACATTCACCCGGATACTTAACCGCCGGTTGTCTGATGCATTTCCGGAAAAGCAAATCGAAGTTATAAACACTGCAATGACTGCTATTAATAGTTATGCGCAACTGGATTTTATGGATGAAATTCTTCGTCAACAACCAGATGCAATATTAATCTATTCTGGTCACAATGAATTTTATGGAGCGCTTGGAGTTGGTTCAATGGAATCATTTGGAAAGCAACGCTGGATTGTTAAAACCACTTTATATCTTCAAAGATTTAAAACTTACCTTTTGTTTAGTGATATAGTTACAAACATTAAAAATTTGTTTAGCAATGGAACATCAGAAATTAATACCGGTGATTCATCAGCCACTTTAATGGAACGTATTGTTGAGAATAAGATAATTCCTTTAGATAGCGAAGATTATGAAACAGGGAAAAACCAGTTTAAGGAAAATATTAGAGAGATTATTAAACTTGCAAAAGATAATGGTGTTGAAGTAATAATAAGTGATTTGATCAGTAATATCCGTGATAATCCGCCATTTGAATCTGTTAAAAGTGATAACTCTCAATCAGCTGAAGAAGTTTACCAGGCTGCTTTAGATTTGGAACGGCAAGCAAAGTATGATGAAGCAAGAAATGCATTTTACAAAGCCAAAGATCTCGATGCATTAAGATTTCGCGCACCAGAAGATTTTAATGATATCATTTATGATTTAGCTGCTGAATACAAAATACCCGTTGTTCCAATGAAAACATATTTTGAATCTGAATCACCCAATAGAATTATTGGTAATAATTTGATGCATGAACATCTTCATCCGAATATAGAAGGATATTTTATCATGGCTGATGCTTTTTTTAATTCTATGCGAAAAGAAAAGTTCATTAGTACTGAATGGCAGGAAGAAAATATTAAGTCTTCATCTTATTACAAAAAAAATTGGGGTTTTACATCTTTGGATAGTGTATATGCTTATTTATCAGTAGCTCAGCTTAAGGGGGGATGGCCGTTTAAGAAAGGGCATGGTCGTAATCTATCCTTAGTAAACTTTAAGCCATCAAATAAGATTGATTCGGTAGCTGTAAGTATTTTAATGACAAAGGGAATGACTCTTGAATTAGGGCACATGGAATTAGCTAAATATTATGAAAGCAGAGGTGAACTTGAATTAGCCTTTAGAGAAAGCAATGCACTTGTGTATACCGTACCTTTCCTCGATTTATTTTATGAACCAACTGTAAAATACCTGGTGAAGATGGAAGATTATGATAAAGCATTAATTGTTCTTTTTGAATTATTAAAATACCAGGGGACACCATTTGCTTATCAATGGATAGGGCAAATTTATCTTATTAAAGATGAAACACCAAAAGGGATTTCATATCTGGAGAAAGCAATAAAAATCGGATCAAAGGATTTATCATTAATATATAATCTTGGCAGGGCTTATTACAAAATATCTCAATTTAAACAAGGGGATGCAATCCTTAATCAACTTAAGGAGCGTTTGGCAGATCCTTCTTATATCTCAGCGCTTGAAGCAGTAAAAAAATCTTCATTTGAAAATTTCCAGTTAGCATCTCAATATTTAAAAGAAGCGCAGAGTTGTTTGAAAGATAAAAATTACTATAAAGCAAATACACTACTACTACAATCATTACAAATACAGGAAACTCCGGAAGCTAATGAAACTATTGGAATAATTAATCTTATTAATGGAAATGAAACCGATGCATTAGCTTATTTGGAAAAAGCTTCTGCAATGAGCTATGAAACAAATCCAAAATTGTTATACAATCTTTCAAGTGTCTATTATGCTAATGAGGAATATGAAAAAGCAAAGCTCACATTTGAACAATTAAAAAAATCTTTCCCTAATTTCGCTGATACAGATAATCTCGAAAATAAATTACTTGGTATCAAAAAATCATTAATTAATTAGTAAAGGTAATTCATTTTTTAAGATCGGATTCTTCAAATTTTTAGAAATAATTCTTAATGAAAAAAGAACAAAAGATAAAACAAATTGATACTGAACAAACGGTATAGAAAAAAATAGGAGGTGATTTTAAAATCAAATTCAAAAGTATGCTTAAAATTTTTTTTAATCCCAACAATAATGGAGTCTTTAAAATGAAAAAATTACTACAAAGTTTTTTTATAGTTTTTCTTTTATTTAGCTCGGCAGAAGCTCAGCTAATTACAATAGATGCTCAAAGAGATGCTTTCTATGATGGTTTAACAGGTCCCGATGATGGCAAGATTTTCTTTCCATCAAGATGTTATTTATCAGATGTTGGCCCTGGTCCTGAAAATGGTAATGAAGATTTATCCGGAATAGTATGGTCTTGCTGGGAATATCCATATCTTTATTATTATGCCGAAATAACAGACGATACCATTCTTTGTAACAATGATGCATTTGCAGGATCAAATTGGTCAAATGATAAAATAGAGATTAAATATGATCCGGATCCTACTATGGCAGATGTAAGTGGCGGTGTAGTTCAGGTTGGTTTATCTGCATTAGACTCGGTGGCAACTAATGGTTTACCACCAGCACAGCTTTTAGGAGCCGTTGATAATATAAATCAGGATAATGAACTTCAACTACCTAATGGTACTTTGTATGTATCAACTACTGATGATTTTGCTCGAAGAAAAACCGATGATGGTTATATATTAGAATTCAGGATTCATCTGGATTACATTAATAAAGGCGGTAGAAATCTTCCTATAGATGTTATTGATAATGGAGTACCATTTGGAGCTACAATAAATATTGCAGATAATGATAGTATCTCAAGGAGGGATATGCTACAATGGTCTGCCGGGCATATTGATCAGGCATGGAGCTTTCCAAGATACCAGGGTTCAGTTACTTTGTTAGGAGATAATAAAATTAAATACGAAGCCATTAGTCCTAATGATCCAAATATTGTGAATGACAGTGCACAGGCCTGGTACTATAATCCATTTTCTTCTATAGAACCAAACCCAATTAGTAATATTCCGGGCGATTTTAATTTATTGCAAAATTATCCCAATCCGTTTAACCCGAGTACGGTTATCAGGTATGTTCTGGATAAATCAGATAATGTTTCTTTAACAATCTATAATGTTGTAGGTGATGTGGTAAGAAATTTATTATCAGATCAATCCCATAGTGCTGGTACTTATGAAGTTAAATGGGATGCTAAGGATAATAAGGGTATTGCTGTTTCGAGTGGAGTATATTTTTTTCAGATAAAACAGGGTCCGAATATCGTAACGAGAAAAATGATTCTTATGAGATAAAATGTTATTATAAAAAAATCTGTTGCCGGTTGCTTGCCAAGGTAAGTAACCGGCGCAATTTCAAAAGAATTATTCTATGTCTATTCATTAAGTAAGTTTTTAGTTTCTCAGTGTTATTTTCAATTGAATAAAAAATACGATGCTTATTAAAATAATTTTT
>CAYNUV010000172.1:0-6673 GCA_964400245.1 uncultured Ignavibacteriaceae bacterium | reverse complement strand
TTGTTCTTTCTTTTTGGATTTCTGATCTTTAAAAGATTTTTTTTGCTGAACATTAATATTGGAAGAAGATTTAGTAACAGTCTTCAGTTCACCGCTTAATTTTATACCACAGCCTTCACAAATAACTGTATCGGAAGGATTATCAGTTCCGCAGTTTTTGCATTCAATAAAATTTATTTTTTCTGATGATACTTGTGAAGTTCCAATACTCTGAAGATTATAACCGCAGGAAGGACAATATTTAAATTCATTTCTTAATTCAGTACCACAAGCCGGGCAAAACTTAAACATTATCTACTCAACTTTCTTTTCCTTCATTCCCTGGTTAACCATCTCTTTAAATTCTTTAGAAAACTTAAATGTAGGTACAAAGTGTTCAGGTACAAAAACCTGTTCACCAGTTTTAGGATTACGGGCTTGTCTTGGATTTTTCTTTTTAACTTTGTAACTGCCAAAACCTCTTATCTCAATTCCTTTGCCTTCTTTTAAAGCTTCAATAACTGTTTTAAAAAAACCTTCAATTATTGCTTCAGTTTCAAGTTTTGTTAATCCTGTACCTGTAGCAACTTTATCAACGATATCTGCCTTAGTCATATTCTCACCTCGTGTTTATTGGAAAGTATGCTAACTCTTTGAATTTTAAGCAGTTAAATTATCAAAGTTTGGCGGGAAAATCAATTCAATGATGTTGATCTGAATCAGGTGTGAGCAAATAGTATTTTTTCAATTGAATTCAATAATTGTTCTTTGAAGATTGGCTTGGAGATAAAATCACTGAACCCGGATTTAATAAACATTTCCCTATCACCTGGTAAAAGATAAGCTGAAACAGCTATTACAGGAATATTCTCGTATTCAGAAATGGTTCTGATAATTTTTAGTATATCAATACCGTTATAATCGCCCTGAAGGTTAATGTCCACAACAATAAAATCAAACTCTTTATCTCTTAAAAGCGGAAGTGCCTTTTCAAAACTAACAGCAAAGCTTATCTCTTTTAATTCCTTCATCTGCATTGAAAAAAATACCTGTGAATCCAACTGATCTTCAATATACAGGCAACGTAATTGAGACAAATCAACCTCAGGTTGCAAACCGGGTTCTGAAACTTTAAGTGAAATATCTTCTGTTAATATTTTTTCTTCCTGAACTGGTTCAAGTTCTTTTTTGTTTAGTTCTATTATTTCTTCATCAACAATAATTTCTTCCTGAATTATTTGTTCTTCTTTTAATTCATCTTTTCTTTTTTCTCTTTCCAAATCAAGTGGGAAAACAAATGCTAAATCTTTCTTCCCTTTTTCATCAATAATTACAATCTCTCCTCCTAAAATTTTTAATAAACGATTGCTTAAGCCAAGTGTAAGCGAAGAGATTCCAGGGTCTTGAGGGGAAATTTTATTTTTACCTTTAAAAATGGAATTCAAATTTTCCTGAAAGTTCTCCGATGCAGAACTATATGCATCTTTAATGGAAATAATAAATTTATTCCTGTTTGATGAAAGAACCGATACATATAATTTAGATAAGCTGGTAGATTTATTTATTATCTGTATAAGTAATGATAAAAGTCTTTGTAACTTTTGCCTATCAGTTCTTACTTCCAGGGATGATGAAATTTTTCCATATGCAAGCTCACCATTTTCCAGGATTTTATTTTCGATAATATCTTTTTTCAAATCTTCAATGATATCAATTATCCTTACTGAACTGTAATCCAGATCAACTTTTTGTTTTTCAATTTGAACATATTCAACCACCTGGTTCATTTTATCAAGCAAATTCATTCTGTTCAGATTTAATATCTGAATTATTTCATTTTGTTCAACCGATGGTTGAGCAATATTGTCAACTAATTCCTGAACAAAACTTGTGATAACATTTATGGGTGTTAACAAGTCGTGAAATACTCCTGACAAAAAAACAGTATCCGGAGTTGATTTTAGTTCTTCACTGTAATTACCATCAGCCGGGACTTCCTTTATAATTTCTTTTACAACTTCAATAATTTTTTCTTCCAGTACAAAGCAGATTAAATTATATGCTTCAATGTCTCCTTTAAAATCAAATACGGGGGTTGCTGTTAATTTGACATGCAAAAACTCATTACCGGCTTTTTTTAATGAGGTATGTAAGGTTTGTTTTTCCTTGGAAGCTCCCTGAAAAACAGATGAATTAATTTTGCCTCTGTCATCATCTACCAGTAGTGCAGCAAAAGATGTTTGCTGCAGACTCTTTGCCGAATAACCCAGAGTTTCTACCACCGCATTGCTAACACTCTGAATAAATCCTTCTTTATCGGTTATAAAAATTAAAGTATCGGAGTTTTCAAAAAAAGAATTGAAAAGCTGACTATCTTTTTCAAGATCTATTTTATCTGAAACATCCCTGATTATATTAAAGTACGCCTGGTTATTTTTATAACTGATTGCCTTCCGGTTTATTTCGACATAAATAATTTTTCCATCTTTTCTTTTCTGACGATGAGGTTTGGAATAAACCCCTTCCTTAAATTTTTCTTCGGATGCTTCGAGAAGAGTTTGTATATCTTCAGGTGCGTATAAATCTGTAAGATCAATCTGCAGGAATTCATCTTTCCTGTAACCATATAATTTTTGCGCAGCATTATTTATGTGAAGGAACCTTAGGTTTTCTTTGTCATAAATAAAAACAGCATCAGGAGTATTCTCCAGAATAATATCATGCATTTTATCATCAAACTTCAAAGACAAAAAAGAAGATTGTCCTGTTTTGTTTTTTGCCTCAATGATTAAAAGTATTTCTTCGCCCTTACATTTAGCAAGATGAACTACTACTTCATATTTAAACCCATCAGAATCTTTTAATTCATATAGAAAAATATTTTCCTGTGATTTCTTAAAATTTTCTATCACATTATTCAGTGAAACGGGTAAATATTTTTTAAAATGGTTGTTTTTTATTTCATCTTCTTTCAAAGATAATAAATCAAGAGAGCCACTACTTATTTCTTTTATTTTATCATTATTTCCGATAAGTATATAGTTTTCAATAAAAGGTTTGAACAAATTTGATAATGAAATTCTGTCTAACGATTCTTCATTTTTTTTCTCTGTCTTTTGAGCAATCCCAATAACAGCATTTACCAAACTTTCTGAACCGGTAACGGGTATTTCAATTGTCTGAAAATTCTCTGCAACAGGAATTCCTGAAAGAGGAAATCCTTCAATAACAAACACACTTCCTGATTCCCTTATATAATCATCAAGAGCTTTATTAAATTTGATGAGGTAAACAGGAATAAAATCCTCGGCGGATTTTCCTTCAATTTGAGATGGGGTTAGATTAAGATTTGATGCAAATTTATCATTTACAAGCAAATACTTTCCTTCTTCATTCATTATCCAGAATAACTCATCAAGAGCATTTATATTTTTTCTTAATCTTTCAAGATCAATGAGAGTTATTGGATAGGACGAAATAATTTTCTCAATTATCTCTACCAATAATTTATTGTTTATTACTTCCTTGAAATTATTTTTCTTTAATTTAATTGATGTCATAAAAATTCAAAACAATTTTCCATTTAACGCCATTTAAGTTTTTCCACATTATCTTTTTCAGGAACAACATAACCTTTTGATGTATACTTTAAATATTTTGGTTTAACTTCTTTTATTTCCTCTTTTACAATTTCAGGTTCTTCCTGGGATTTTTTAAATGATGTGCTTAAACCTTCTTTTGTACTTTCTTCCTTTTGATCTTCAGGTATTATTTTTTCATTAACAGGGTTTACTATACTGTTAAGCTGTGGAGATTCTTTTTCTTTATTTTCTTTTTTATTTCTTACCCGGAATATTACAGAAACAGCAGTCATTATTATCAATGTATTAATAGCTGCAATTAAAAATACTGTCAATATTAGTTTTACAATATCCATTAAAAATAAATTATCCAATTTCAGCTTTCAAAAACAAATAGTTTGTTTTATAATATTTAAAAAATTAATAATAATTCTCGATTTTGTGCGAAAAAAGACAATAACGATGCCATCTGAATCAATCATTTTTTGAAACAATTACGACTGGTTTTGTAACAGTATTAGATTGCTTTTAAAGTTTGTATCAATCCAACACAAATGATTTTCTAAAAAAATTTAATATCAGACTGTAGATTTAAAGAATAGATGAAGGCAAATATTCAGATGGAAATTAAAAATCAGTGATCAGTATTTTTAACCTGAATTTTATCAGATGAAATTCTCAGCAGTAAATCATCAGCATTATTTATGCTTTCATCAACCTGGGTTGTGTAAACAGAAATATAGTGAATAATTTTATTTAAATGTTCGTTATCAGTCGAGGGTAAATTACTTTTAATTCTTGCTATAAGATTATTGACATTTTTTTGATCTTCTTTTACAATAAGAATTAATATTCTGTCATTCAGAATATAAATTTTATCTTTCTTATCCGTAGATAGTCTGATCGAATTCCTTAATTGATTCAAAGTCAGTATGCCAAGGCTTGCAGCTTTTTCATCAAGTAAAACGGAAACAAGTGTGAACACCTGCCCGGTGCTTTTGAAATAAGCAATCTGGTTATTAAGGATAAGGCGAAAATCATTTTCATTATATAAATTTGTAAATGAATAATTCAAAGTCTCAGTTTCAAATTCCGATAAAGATTTGTATATACTTTCCTTTGCCGTCTTTGTATTCTTTGCTGGTCTTAAAGATGTACTTAAATTTGTAACAATACCAAGATGAGGTTCAACATGATAATCAGCTTTGAATTGCCCTTCAATATGGCCAACATTAGGGACAATAGTGGTTTTACCGCTTAATAGAATATCTTCAGAATCTTGTTTCTTCTTTAAGTGAATTAATCCTGTTGTACTTTCAATTAACAAATCAATAATATTTTTTGCATCGTCTGAAACAGGTTCGCCTAAGACAAAAAGACTTGTTATACCAAAGTCTTCAATTGCTTCACTTGTTTGCAGAAAAATTTCTTTTAATTTTTTAATGTCTTTATAACCAACAAAAGGGGTCAATTCATCAAAGACTATTTTGGAAGGCTGGTATTGTTCAACAACAGAAACTATATCCTGAAGATATCCTTCTAAATATTTATCAGGGTCTGGTATTGTTTCAACAGGTAGATTTACACGTATAAGAATAACCTGATTCATGTTCATAAAATGCTGGATGTCAAAATCAATTGAAGAAGCATTTATCATTAAATCTTTTGGTTTCATTCCTGTAAAGTATAAACATATCTCTTGCTGGTTTACGCATTCCTTTGCAAACTGTAATCCAATCAAAGTTTTACCTGATTTTCGTGGTCCTACAAGAAGGTACGTACCTCCCCTGTATAAACCACTCCAGGCTTCGTCTATGAAAGAGATTCCGGAGGGTATCAGTTGTATCTTCTTTCTCATTAAATAGCCAGAATTGTTGAATGGACAGAGCCAAATATTATGCCGGTAAGAATCATCTGTATTTTTATTTTTAGATAAAAATCTGTCACAGAATTAACACAAAAAATAAATTTTGTATTATAATGCTACACGGATTTTTATTTATTTAGAAAAAGAAATAAGACTATTGAAGTATCACTTGAATCTGAAAATAGTAGGAATAAGTATCATCTATAAAAGAATGAGTATATGAAGGTAAATGAAAAATTCTTACAAAATTAAATCTTTATAATCCTCCTTTGTTTTTTCAAAATTTGTTCCCATTACATCATCCCAAACAGGCATGCTTACCCCGTAACCTTTATCGGAATCTTGGAAATGATGCCGCATATGATGTTTTTTAAGCAACAGAAAAAATTTATTCTTAATAGCAAAATGATGAACAGCATAATGAGTCAAATCATAAAATAAGTAACCAATTATAAAGCCAATAAAAAATGGGGCAACAAGATCATCACCTAAAATAGCTTCAAATAAAAAATAAAATAGAGCAGCTAACGGAACACTCACAGAAGGAGGCATTACAAGTCTTCTTGAATCACTTGGATAATCGTGGTGCACACCATGAAAAATAAAATGAATTTTTTCTCCAAATTTAGATTTTGGTTTATAATGAAAAATAAACCTGTGTAAAGTATATTCAGCAACAGACCATACAATTATTCCAAAAACTATAAGACTAATGATAGTAACAAAAGAAAATTCATAAATGAAAACAGAACGATATAAGAAAAATAATATTACCGGAATGAATACGACTAAAGGAACTGCCGGATGAACTCTTGAAAGTGCTTCTATAAAATCACTTTTAAACATCCTTGCAGTTTCATCTTTATTGGATATATAGTTCTTTCCCATGATTTATAATCCTTATTATTTCCTATTTGACGGCTAATTTAATAATTTTTTTTAAAAATAAAAGAAATTTTTCCTTACTTATTTAAGTTAATTTATTTCAACTCAAATACAGATATTATAGGTTAGAATTGCACTCAAAGAAATAAAAATATTATAGAATAATTAATTACTTTAACGGATACGCTTCATTAAAGTAATAAAATCTGAAAGAAAAAAGAATTAACCCTTATTTGTTTTAACCTTGTCAATTATCAGGTTATTTATTTCCACGGGCTCATTTTGTGCTGGTTTAGCCGTTGGTTTGTAAACTGCATTTGAATCGGCTGTTGCAAGTTTAATCTTTCCTTCTTTCAAATAT
>CAYNUV010000171.1:0-6677 GCA_964400245.1 uncultured Ignavibacteriaceae bacterium | reverse complement strand
GACTCACCAAATTTAAGAATAATATTCCCAACAAAGCCATCGCAAACAACAACATCGGCTTTACCGCCGAGAATATCTTTTCCTTCAACATTGCCTATAAAATTAAGTTTTGAATTCTTAATAAGTTTTGCAGCTTCTTCAGATAAATCATTCCCCTTCCCTTCTTCTTCTCCCATACTTAAAACACCAACTGAAGGATTATCTATCCCTCCCATTTCCCGTGCGAATAATGAACCCATAACAGCATATTCAAAAAGATGATTTGGCTTTGCGTCCTTACCTGCACCAACATCATACAAATAACAAATGCCATTTACACTTGGTATCTCTGCGCCAATTGTGGGCCTCCCTACTCCGGGAATTCTTCCCATAATCAAAGTTGATACAGCCATCATTGCACCTGTATTGCCGGCACTAACAAAAGCATCAGCTTTTTTATCTCTAACCCATTGAGCGCCAACAACAAGAGAAGAATCGGGTTTAGTTTTTATTGAAACGGTTGGACTGTCTCCCATTTCAATTACTTGCTCAGCTTGGATAATCTTTGATTCATCAAAAGTAAGATTATTAGATGAGATAATTTTGCGGATTGCTTCTTGTTTTCCAACCAAGTAAAGATTAAAATTTTTATTTTCATTGTAAGCCTGCAAAGCACCGAGAACTGCATTCGTGGGGGCAAAATCGCCGCCCATTGCATCAACAATAATTCTGCACTGGTTAGTACTGGAACCTGGTTCCATTAATAAAGATTTGATTTATGATTTAGGTATAAACATTGAGCGATCGCTGTAATATCCACAGGAAGGACAAGCGCGATGTGCTAATTTCATCTCACCACAATTTGAACATAAACTTAATGAAGGAACTGTTGCTTTATAATGAGTTCTCCTCTTGTCTCTTCTGCTCTTTGACCATTTTCTCTTTGGATTTGGCATTTTATCTTCCGTATTGATTTAATTAAATTCTCTTTTTTTAAGTTCTAACAAAGGTTGCCATTTATAATTAACCTGCCGGCTTTCGCAATCACATAAACCATCATTCAGATTTTTACCGCATTTATAGCACAATCCTATGCAATCATCAGAACAAAGTTTTTTCATCGGTATTGAAAGTACTGCGTAATCTCTCAGCTCAGTGAAAATCTTTATCTTATCTGCATCAGGAGGTAAATATATTCTGTTTTCAGAAATGTTATCTCCTGCTGAATCACCAAACAAATAGACTATCTGGAAATTAACTTTCAAAGTGCTGTTATAATTTACTCCGCATCTGTCACATTCAAAATTTGCATCTGTTTTTAAATCTGCACCAAGCAAAATCTGATTATGAAGTTTATGAAGTTTTATATCAACATGATAATTTCCAAAGAACGGTTCTTTTAATTCCAACTCCTCAATGTTATTCTCAAACTCAAAATAATGTTCACCCTCTTTCAGACTGCTGATCTTAATCACCATTTGAGCCTCCCTTTGAAAAAGAACGAAAAACGGTTCAAAATATAGATATAGTTGAAAATATAAGCAACTTTATAAACACTCTTTAAATAATGTAATATCAGGATTTATGCGAGTTGTTAACAATTCTTAAAAATATTTTCCCATCAATATAAATTTCTTAAATTACTAATGAAATTTAACTATAATTAACAAACCCGGAAACTTACTATTAAATCCTTACCTGGGAATTCTCATTCAACCAAGAATAATTAGTTTGTAAATAATGCTTGCTGTAGCAAATCTCAGAAAAGAATTTAAAAATATTGTAGCTGTTGATAATATCTCCTTTAATGTTGATGAAGGTAGAATATTTGGGATATTAGGGCCGAATGGTGCGGGGAAAACAACAATACTGCGAACTGTATTAAATATTATCAAACCTGATTCAGGGGAAATTACATTTAACAATAAACCAATTACAAATGAGTTTTTTAACATTATTGGTTATTTACCGGAAGACCGCGGCCTTTATAAAAAAAGTAAAGTGATTGAAGTAATCCAATACTTTGCCTGCTTAAAGAAAATGCCGAGAAAGACGGTTTATAAAGAAGCAAAGCAATGGCTGGAAAAACTTGAGATTGGACAATATATTGATAAAAGAATTGAAGAGCTTTCAAAAGGTAACCAACAGAAGATTCAGTTTATTATTTCTGTAATTCACAATCCGAAACTTTTAATACTTGATGAACCTTTCAGCGGCTTTGATCCTATTAATCAAACAATGATTAAGGAAATGATACTTTCATTTGTGATATCCGGGAAAATAATAATTCTTTCTACACACCAGATGGAGACTGCTGAAAAACTTTGTTCGGATATATTACTTATCAATAAAGGAAAGGAAATTTACCAGGGAAGTCTTATCAACTTGAAAAAAAATTTTGGAGTGAATACAGTTAAAATTGAATTTGACGGCGATGGCGAATTCATCAGTTCACTTCCGCAGGTAAACCAGATAGACCGCTATAGTAATTTTGCAGAAGTACAATTGAAAGATGATATTGACCCTTCTGAGTTTTTAAAGATAATTGTAGGAAAGATAAGGATTACACATTTTTCTGTTCTCGAACCAACTTTAAATAAAATTTTTATAGATGTGATTAATCAAGGTTCTATTAAATAAATGAAAAAGATTTTCGAGATTGCCAGATGGGAATTTATTGAAAAGGTT
Source organism: uncultured Ignavibacteriaceae bacterium (assembly GCA_964400245.1). GTDB lineage: Bacteria > Bacteroidota > Ignavibacteria > Ignavibacteriales > Ignavibacteriaceae > RBG-16-34-14. The sequence goes on along the minus strand of CAYNUV010000171.1, from coordinate 4,010 downwards.
AAAACAAAAACTTTTATTATTTCATTAATCCTTACTCCTGCAATACTGATATTATTCTCTATTGCTCCTACTTTACTCTCTGGACAGGAAGATTCAAATACCAAGACTATAGGGATTGTTGATACTTCCGGCTTTTATATTAAAGGCTTGAGAGATGAATTAAACAAATACAAATTGAATGAAGGACAACCGAACTATTTATTAATCAATCTAACAAAACAGAATTTTTCCTTTGAAGAATTAAAAGAATCTGCCGATAAAGATGTAATTAATGAAAAGATTGAAGCATATCTTCTGATTGAATATGCAGGAATTGACTCCGTTTCAGTAGCTTACAGAAGCAAAAGGCTTGGCAATCTTAAGGATGTAAAAAGATTTGAAACAGCTTTTAATAATATCAGGATTAAGCTGAAACTTGATAAGGAAAATGTTCAACCTTACATCCTGGATTTTATCTCAAAATCAGTTGAGATAGATCAGATCAAAATTGAAGAAGGCGGTAAAGAAACCGAAAATGATTTTCTCTTAACTTTTTTTTCCTCTTTTGTTTTTATAATGCTTCTTATGATGATGATTCTTTATTCAGGCGGAATGCTTATAAGAAGTCTTGTTGAAGAAAAATCAAACCGGCTTATAGAAATTATTATTTCAAGCTGCACACCCAATGAACTTTTAACCGGGAAAATACTTGGATTAAGTACACTCGGTTTAGTGCAGGTTTTAATTTGGTCCATTATCGGTATTTCTCTGGCAGGTTCAGCATTAGTGCCTATGGAAGCTTTCAACAATATCCTTCCTATACTTGTTTATTTTTTACTTGGTTTTATTTTTTATACAAGCCTCTTTGTTGGAATTGGTTCAATTGTAACAAGCGAACAGGAAGCCCAGCAAATAACAACTTATTTAAGCTTCCTTTTAATTCTTCCGATTATTTTTGTATTGCCTGCTCTTGAAAACCCAAATGCTTTATACATCAGGATATTGTCTTATATCCCTTTTACTCTTCCATCTTTTATGATGCTGAGATTAAACATCAGCCCGGTTCCTTTATGGGAAATATTAAGTACGATAATGATTATGATAATTTCTATTTATCTTATGATTGGATTTTCTGCCAAGATTTTTAAAGTCGGCATTCTTTCTTATGGAAAGAGGCCAACACTTAAAGAATTAATTAGCTGGTTAAAAGAAAAATAGGAGTATAGTTTTTTGTTTTTAGCAGCTTCTGCATTTGCGGCAATAATTCCTATGCTGTCTTACCTCTTTATAATTTGGTGGGTTGATAGATATGACAGGGAACCTTTCTGGTATGTATTAAAAAATTATTTATGGGGAGCTTTAGGCGCAATAATTTTTGCAATTGTCTGGAGCAGTTTAATTTCAGCTTTTGTTTCAGTTTTTGTCAATGATGAAGTTTATCTTAGAAAGATAGAAACAATTTTTGTCGCTCCGTTTGTTGAAGAGATTACTAAAGGTGCCTTTCTTTTCTTTATAATAAGAAATAAAAAATTTGATAATATAACCGACGGTATTGTTTATGGCGGTGCAATTGGACTTGGCTTCGGGATGACAGAAAATTTTCTGTATTTCATAACTTACGGGGATACTTTAGTAAACTGGATTGCCATAGTAATTATAAGAACTTTATTTTCAGCAGTAATGCATTGTGTTGCAACTGCTACTTTCGGTGCTTTTCTTGCCTACGGAAAATTTAAGAAACCTTCATTAAAAATATTTTTTACCTTGAGCGGTTTGTTCATTGCAATGTTTATTCATCTTGCATGGAACTTTAGTGTAAGTTTTGAACAAACTACATTAATCGGTTTTTTATTTATGCTTTTTACAATAATAATTTTTATTTCCGTATTTGCAGTTTCAATTATAGGTGAAAGAAAAATTATATACATAGAATTGCTTGGTGAAGTTGAAACCGGTTTAATCCCTATGGAACATCTTCATATTTTAAATTCACCAAAAAGAAATAAATTTGGCTGGGTTGATGAAAGTATCCGTAAATTATATATTCACGCTGCAACTACTTTGGCGTTTAGAAAAATGCAGCTTAAAAATGCGGCCGGGTTTAGCAGAACTTATTTTGAACAGGATGTAAACTACTATAGAAATTTTATTCAAAATCTGCTATCAGGAATAAATGATTAAACACAACTCGTGCATTTATTTAATACCTCTTTCCTCTTTCTTTAATGAAAAGGAAACAAAACAGTTTGATACATTTACCAAAACTGATTCTATAGATTTATATTCCGCTTTGTATTTAAATCTTAAAGAACTGACAAGCAGTATTTCATCTTATGCAACTACAATCTTTTGCTTTCATGAAAAAGACAAAGGATTTACCCTCCCCGAATTTTCCGGCTTAAAGAGTTTATTTTTAAATCTGAATGATATATCTTCATCAATGAAAATTCTTTCGGAAAAATTCTTTAATAATTATAATAATAATCTCATTATATTTGTCGGGACAATAAGTATTTCCCATAAAGATATTCTTAAATATCTCGATTTGCTTAACAGGGAAGATGAATCTTTTATAATTGGGAAATCACATAGCGGTAAAGTATCTTATATCGGTTTTAATATTTATAATGAGGATTTGTTTCACCAGATTGAGGCAACAGATTTTAAATTCGATAACCTGCTTCATCTTGCCTGCAAATCTGATTATTTTATTAATGTATTAAATGGTTCATTATTTATTGAGAACATAAACGATTTTAAAATCTTGTACAGGGAATTGTCAAAAAAGGAAAGTCTTAATTATTGCAGTCAGTATATACATGAAAAGTTCACACATCTTTTTATAGAATATAAGGAATTACTAAAATGTTAAAAGTAGGAATTTACGGAGGTTCATTCGATCCAATACATAACGGGCACCTGATAACTGCGCAGTATGTTAAAGAAGTGCGGGAACTTGATAAAATAATTTTTATTCCCACCTTTATTTCTCCCCACAAAAAGGATGTTGATACATCTTCACCTGAACACAGGGTAAACATGTTGCAGCTTGCTATAAGCAAGATACCTTACTTTGAATATTCAGATATAGAGATTAATAGAAAAAATGTTTCTTATACTGCTGATACTTTGCGTGAACTGAGTGACAGGTATAAACATATGGAATTTATAATCGGGTATGATAACATCTTTAAATTCCATACATGGAAACAACCGGACGAAGTGCTTAGACTTGCAAAGCTTGTAGTGTTAAGGAGAAAGTTGAATATACTGCGGGGTCAACAGAACAAATTTTACCGTGCTGCTATTTTTGTAAAAAGCCCTTTCATACAGATAAGCGGTTCTATTATAAGAAAGAGAGCACAGGAGAGTTTGCCAATCAATTTCCTTGTGCCTGAAAAAGTACAGGAATACATAATTAAACAAAGACTATACAAAGGATAATTTGTGAAAATACTCGTTACTGGTGGAGCTGGATTCATTGCTTCACATATTGCTGATGCCTTTATTAATGAAGGCCATTCTGTTACAATTGTTGATAATCTTTCCCATGGATTTGAAAAGAACATAAACCCGAAAGCAAAATTTGTTAAGGCAGACATTTGCGATACAAGTCTTTTTGAACTTTTTGAAAAAGAAAAGTTTGATATCGTAAATCATCACGCTGCTCAGATGGATGTTAGAAAATCTGTTGCGGATCCAACTTATGATGCAAACACAAACATCATCGGCACAATAAATCTTCTTCAGCATAGTATTAAAACCGGTGTAAAAAAATTTATGTTTGCTTCAACAGGCGGTGCAGTTTATGGCGAGCAAAGTTATTTCCCGGCAGATGAAAATCATTCTACTTTCCCCTGTTCTCCTTATGGTATTTCAAAACTTTCAGTTGAGAAATATCTGTTCTTTTATAAATTTCAGTATAATTTCAATTATACAATTCTAAGATATGCAAACATCTACGGGCCAAGACAAAACTCAAAAGGTGAAGCAGGAGTTGTTGCAATCTTTACAACAAAACTTCTTGCCGG
>CAYNUV010000170.1:0-6680 GCA_964400245.1 uncultured Ignavibacteriaceae bacterium | reverse complement strand
AAGAAACCTGCCGCCCCCTCAGTAGGCCTGACAATTGCTACATTTGTTCCATGCTTTATTGAACCGTCTGTTGAGACACTAACCTGTATTGCTGTTTCAGATGGAGCAAAACCTGCAACTTCATAACCAAAATCATAAGCCGTAACAGCATAAAAATATCGCTGCCCGTTAACAACAGAAGTATCAACAAACTGATGCTTCAGCCCGCTGTCATTCCCAAGGAAAAATTTTACACCTTTAATATCAACCGGATGCAAACCTGTAATTCCATCCTGTAAATCAAATTGTACAATAGGGCGTTTAAGTATTTTTACACCATCTGCATCAGTAATGATTTGTGCATCGAGAAAAGCTGCATCTGTAGCTCTGTAAATTCTATACCCTTCAAAGTCAGCCCCATTGCCGCCAATCCTGTCTATATATCTGTCGAAAGAACTTTCTGACACATCATCCCAGTAAAGAGTAACCTTACCATCCCCGGGAATAGCAGTTAATGTAACCTGGAGAGGAGCTTGTGCAAACTGGTAATCGGCATTGTAAGCTTTGGTAGCTTCCAATTGTTTTTTAATTACACTTTCGATATCAGCATTTAATGAAAGACCGCCCGCAGAAATAGAAACGGATATTGCCATCCTTTGTCTTTGTCCAGGAAGCAAAGGAAAAAATCCGGATGAAACATAAGTCTGGAATTCACCTATCTGCCTTACAAGATTTATTCTGCCAGGATACATTAAAACATTCCAAAGCCCTGCATCCGGTGCAGTTTGAAAATTTATTATTCCATCCGAGATTTGGAATGCACCTGTAACTCCAAGAAGATCAGTTTCACTTACATCAGTTTTATCAATGCTTGTTTCACCGGGAAATTCTGTTCCTGCACCGCTTGTCGGTCTTCCATCACCTTCACCAAAATCACCTGAACCACGCTGGCCATCCAATCCGTTATCATCGAGAAAAGCATCCCAGTCATTATCATTATCCCAATCGTCATCACGTGATTCATCAATCATGGGCGCAGCATTCTGATAATTCCATTCAGCATCTGCACCTGTTACGACAAATCCTCTTTTAATTTGTGTTCCTATATCAAAGGAAAGATAGTTTATATATCTAACCGGATTTGTAGTTTGTGTAATTTCATTTATATGAAACAGATGAAGAGATTCTTTTTCATCAACCAGACCGTCAAGGTCCTCATCATATCCGTTAGCGAGTGTATCTTCAGTAATAAATAATCCTTCAGCAGGAAGCACATAATCTTTTCCTAAGCTTTGTACAATACCACCTCCGGTTGGATATGATACAACACTCCTGTTATAAGTCTCAGGTTCAATAAGAACAATTTTAGATCCCTGGCCAATAAATCTTGGAGTGAAATCTTCTGCGATGAAGCTTGGTATAACAACATTCGGATCTCCGTTTATACCTGCAATAAGTTCCGGATATTCATCTGCATCGCCATCATCGTCAATTCCGTTAACCTGGTTGCCCGGAGTTTCAATATATTTTAGAGAAGCAACACCAACCGGAGATATTCCGAAAGCTTCAGCACCAATCCTGTTGTTATCTGTTAAGAATGTTGTAGAAGTTTGCAAATCTACATATGGGTAATCATCAGGATCATCCCCGCCGACCCAATCGGCAACGAACATTAAGAATGAATTTTTCTCAATTGTTTTAGTGCCATCATTTTTAATATCATGAATAAAGAAAATGACATCATTAATTAATATGTGTGTCCATGCAAGAGTTCTTACATCCATTATTAACCCAAGCCCGCCGCGGGAAAGATCGGTTGTATCGGGCGTGTAAGGCTGCCGTTTGTAAAGATCATCAGATGTAACGTAATAGAATTCCTGGTCTGCATTAAAAATATTCTTTCCAAAAAAACCATTCCATGAACCTGCCCAGCCGGGATCAATCGGATCTGTTCTTTTATCCCGCCAGCCACCCTGTAAACTTTTAGGCCATGAATTCGGATCATCACTACGGGCAATTTCAATTTGCTGCGGATCAGCAAAACCGGAAACAGGTTCCATATTCCATGAGTTACCGGTGCCCGGATCAGTTCTGCCGGTTGGCACTTCTACAAGCTGAATTGTTTCCCCGGTATTGCTTTTTACTTCTCCACCAAGAATTATATTAACTAACGCTATATAAATTCTGTTAGTGTTTTTAGGATATTCATAATTTACATAATCAGGACGGTTACCGGGATTACCACTGTAACCCGAATTAAAGATTGATGTCCTGATGTTGTTGCCATCTACTGTAGAACCTTTCCTGTAGTTTATATCTCCCCTGAAATCAGAAGGTTCATGCTCAAGCACCTGAGCATCAGCAACCATTGTTATTAAGATTGCAATCAGAAGAGTTAAATAAAATTTCAATGCGTCCATTTTAATTCCGTTTAATTACTTATTGAGATTTTAGTGCCCAGGTATATGCTTCTCGGCGGGCTATAAAAATTCGGATAAACAAACCAGGATTCATCATGGTCTGTCGTAGTTTCTTCCTGTAAAGTATAATCCGGCTTCCCGGTATCGCCAAAAACAGTTAACGGATTTTTTCCATCCAGCAGGTTGAAAACTTTTACAAATAATTGCATATCAACAACTGACAAATCGAAATTCTTATACAGTTCAAGATCAAGATTTATAATCATGGGTCTGCGCCTGCTGTTATCAGCAAGCCCTGTTAAAACATTACTGCCTGTATTTGATCCTTCAATTCTTGTTGGTGTAAAAGGCTGCCCGGAGTTTATCCTTGATATCAAACTAATTCCCCAATCAGTAGTACCAAAATATATATTTGTATTTAGTGTGTGTGTCTGATCCCAATCGAGAGGAGTTAAAGTGCGTTTTGGTTCAGAGCCATCAAGCTGTGCAAAGAATTGTTCATCAGAAGTTGAGTTTATCCCTTCTGCAACCTGGTAAGTATAATCAACTCCAAATGAGAAATTGTTTGTGAACCGTTTGTTAACAGAAAGAGTAATTCCTTTTACATTTGCAAAATCGCGGTTAATTCTTTGCGAGTATGAAATACCTGCAAGAAAAGTTGGAATCGCCGGACTTGAAGAAATCCAATCCCTGATATCACGATAAAAAGCTGTAAGATCGAAAGCTAAATCTTCAGTTAGCTGCTGCTGTAATCCAATCTCATAGATAGTGGTTGTCTGCGGCTTAAGATCATTATTCCCAAAAGGTATTTGTGTATTTTGAGTTGATTGATATCCCTGGAGCCCTTGTGCAGATGTCAGCTTAAACTGATCGCCAAGATATAGTTGGCTGTATTCAGGTATTTGTTGAAAAATTCCGAATGAGAACCGGATGATTCCTTTATCTGTAATAGGATAGGCAACACCAAAACGAGGACTTAATCCTGTTTTTATTGTTGTTTCTTTATACCAGAAAGATTCACGTTCTGCTAAAGTGAACCGGTTTGCATCCGTTTGTTCATCAGTCCCTATCAGTCCATCATTATTAAGATCATGATAAATATGTTCTTGTTTAAAAGGATTGTATATGTTTGGATCTTCTTTATCAAGAGGAATTTTCCCACGCGGGTCGAACAAATCAAAACGAAATCCAACATTTATTATTATACTTTCAAATTCAATTTTATCCTGGATGTATGCGCTGAATTTAAGCGGCTCTCTCTCAAACAAATCATGCTGCGGAGATTCAATTCCCTGGATGAATGGTTTGAAAGGAAAAACCTGCTGCCCGTTTGCACCAACTTCAGCAATAAGATTAATATTCTCGTAAAATAATTTATCGGTTTGAAATTCAACACCAATTTTTGCAAGATTGATTTTATCAACCTGGCTTGTAATATCCCATTTGAAAATCATACTCTCAGTATTTCGCTGAAAGCGATTAAGATCAGTTCCTGCGGTAACAAAATGAAATCCGGGAACATTTAAAGAATCAGGATGAACATAACGCAAATCATAAGGATCTTCATACAAACGTGAAGTAAAATCATTATACTTGTAAGCAAAGGTTAGCTGCTGGAACGTATTTAGAAAAAGTACATGCGTTAATGTACCGAATGCACTATACCCTTTAGTTTTATCACCCTTTGCGCCATTAGGATTCAGTCTGTATATGTGGTTATAATTTCGGTCAGATTCCAAACTGCCAAAAGCATCAATCTTAAAATTAAAGTCCTCAGAAATTCTCAAATCAATTGTAGCCTGCCCGCTCCACCTGTCGTTTGAATTCATTGAAACAAAAGAATTATCACCCGGGTTAGCGACAAAAGAATTGCCATCAAATATAACACGTCCCTGCGGATTGTACCTGTTTATTCCATAGATATAACCGCCGTCATAAAATCTTCTCATTGTAAAAAAGTATGTCAGATCATTGGTAACAGGTCCGCTAACTGATCCCTGGAAATTATAATTAGCAGCCGGACTGAAATCATCTACGTTCCAGAAAATATTTTTGTTGTTACTTATGAAATCACCTGACCATACTTCAAGGTTGCTTTGAAATTTTGAGCCGCCTGTTTTTGTAACAAGGTTTACAACACCACTGAGGGCATTCCCAAACTCGGCGTTAAATGTTCCACTTATTACCTGCAATTCCTGGATTGATCCGGTTTCCACAATCAAAGCTTGTGAGCGATCATAATCATCAGTTATGCTTATTCCATTTATAAGATATGATATCTCACTTGATCTTCCGCCGCGAATGTGAATTTCTCCATCGGAATCCCTGTTTACACCAGCCTGCAGACTTATTAATTGACTTAAATCCTGCAGAGGCATTTCTTCAATTTCCTCAGCAGTTACTCTCGACTCAGTTGATGTCAAATCTTTTTTAATCAAAGGAGTCTGGGCAATAACAACAATTTCCTGTTCGAAAGAGACGGAGGTTGGGGTTAAAATAAAATTAATATTGGTGGTTAAGTCTGTATGAATCTTTACGTTTTGTGTAACAATTTTTACATAACCTATATAGCTGACAATAACATTGTAAGTACCTGAAGGAACGTTTACAATAATGTAATCGCCATCAAGATCGCTGGCAGCACCATAATTGGTTCCTTCAAGCACTACATTTGCAAAAGGAACGGGCTCACCTGTGGTTTCATCTGTAATTTTTCCTGTAAGCTTTCCGGAACTTTGAGCAATAGCAAAACCGGAATAAATAAAAAATATAAAAGCAGCCAGAAGTAAAAATTCTTTTTTCATTTTCAGACCAATATTTTTTTTAAATTTTTATTTCATATAATTTCTGAGGAAACAATTCACAATTGATATTTTCCTTGAGTGATTTAACATATTTATCTCTTATATTAAACCATTCAAGAGAACTAAGAGTCATTTCAATTTCTTTTTCCGATTCTTCAAATGATTTAATAATCGGTTGCTTTAAATCTGTGCATTTAAGGAAAACATACTTATCAAGATCAGAGAATGGGCCTGCCCATTGTCCGATTTTTAATGAAAAAATTTCATTATCCAGATTATCGAGATCATCTTTTTTGAAAAATCCCATGTCGCCGCCATCTTCAGCAGTTAATGCTTGAAGGGAATATTTTTTTGCCAGCTCTTCAAACGGAATTCCTTCTTCCAATAAAAGTTTGATTGAATCTGCAAGTGAAGAATTATCAACAAGAATAGAGCTTAATCTTATCTCCGGCTCTGTTTTAAATAGGTTTATATTTTTTAAGTAATAAGATTTTATTGAGTCGGGCGAGATGGTGATTTGCTTTTTCAACTCATCTTCAATAGTAGTGAGCAGATAAGTATTAATAGTAAATTCAACATTCTTGCGGAATGAAGTTGTCTGGTCTAATTTTTCTTCTATTGCCTTCTGTTCGATTAATTTTCTGTTTACGAGTCCTGCAATAAAATCTTCCAGGTTTTCCTTAGTTCTTAAAAACTTTTTCTGCTTTTCTGTTGCAATACTTATCTCATTAATCAGAGTCTGTAAATCCCAATTCCCTATTTCCGAATAAACAACCATCTGCTTCAAATCTTCCTGCAAAATAATTGATGGTGTTTCTGAAAAATCCAGCGATGGTTTTTCCTGTAAAGCATTAAAAATTTTTGTAATGATCTGCTCATTAAATTTTACTTTTAGTTCCTTATTGAGTGATCTTGAAAATTGTTTGGCTGCTTCTTCAAAAGCACGCTTACGTACAAATGTTTTCAACCTATCGTGTGCTTTTAGAAATTCAGTTTCAGTAAGTAATGGATTGCTCCTAATACCATCTACTTTAATAATGCTGTAACCCTGAACAGTTTTAACAGGCTGTGAAATCTCGCCTACATTCATCGAATAAGCAGCCTTTTCAAAATCAGGATCCATTTCATCAACTGAAATATATCCGAGTGAACCCCCGTTTTTTCTAAGCTCAAGATCAAGGAAATTTTCCTTAGCGAGATCTTCAAACTTTTTACCGTTCATTAATTCTTCATACAAAGAATCAGCTTTTTGTTTTGTAGGCGCATACAGATGACTTACTTTTATTTTTGTATTTAATTTGAAGAACAACTCTTTTAAATCATCTTCAGTAATGTTGATTGTTGGAGAGATATGTTTTAAAGTGTAAGCATTAAGAAGTTCCTGTAAACGGATTCGTTTATATTCTTTCCTTGCCGATTCTGTTTTATCCAATCCTTTATTCCTTGCCTCTGCAATAAGCAGTTCATCATTTACAAG
>CAYNUV010000169.1:0-6690 GCA_964400245.1 uncultured Ignavibacteriaceae bacterium | reverse complement strand
TATTTCAGCAACAAACACTTCTTGCTGATTATTTTGCTGCCGGTTTTCAGTTCATAAATATAAATTCCCGAAGCAAGATTATCTGCGTTCCAGTTTACTTTAAATTCGCCTTTGTTCTGATAGCCCCTGAAGAGTTTCTGGATTAATTCTCCCTTTTCATCATAAATATTTATTTCAACATATCTATCTTCAGTAATGGAATAAATAAACGAAGTAGAATTGTTGAAAGGATTAGGGTAATTCTGAGTCAGTTCAAAATTATTTATCGGTGCTGGAGGAAGTTCAGTTATTCCAACAACAGCCTTCATTTGAATATTTATTATAACAGTACTATCTGGACCAGATTTGAACCGAAGTATCCGGTGCATAAAAACCATCTTTTTCAAACTTTAAACTTTTGAATATAGAAAAATCATAATAGCTGAAATAGCCTGAGGAATTTGTTTCGACATATACTGGTTGAGAACCGTTGGGAGGTACTTCAACATAGTCATAAATTACTTTTACTCCTCTATAGGATTATTTAAGGAGTCCTTCACATAACCATCGATATATCCTTTCGCATTTGAAGTATCATTTTCGAAACCTATAGTTGGAGTATTATCTAAGTAATAAAAATAATGCTGCCAATAACCGTCGGAGTAAACTCTTAAACAAATTGATTGTCCTGTTTCTGGGGTCGGGGCAGAATACAAATCTGAATTTCCAAAACATATTTTATCCCCATAGTTTTCTCCAATATATAAAGTTAAGGTATCGCAAACCTCATCAATATTAAACTGGCTTTGTAAATCAAACTGAGTAATAATCGTATATCTATCAGAGTTTAAGTAAAGTCCGTCATTAAAATATGCAGTATCTGTTCTGCTTGTTAGGTAACCAGCATCAAGAGATATACTATCTTGTCCCAAAGAATATGGAGGAAGTTCTATTTTCCATCCTGTTGAATCAAACATAAATTCATTAAAGAAATAAGTAACAATCGGATTAGAAAATATGTTTGTGAGAACCATGAATAAGACAAAAAAACAAAAAGTTAAAACTATTTTTTTCATTTTCCCCTCCTTGCCCATGTAATTATTAAATCTGTTTTGGGCATATAGTTTTGTTGATATAATAAATATTATTTGTTGAATCGGAATTTTCTTTATCAGGTTTTAATGAAAGATTTATTAAATCAAATTCCTTTGGTAGTAAAATATTCAGCATTTTGTAAAGGATGTTTCCATTTTTGAGTTGAGGTCAGAATATATTTCATTTCATCGGATGATAATTTTTGCAGATACGAAACTTTCATAGTTGTCTCTGAATCAGCTAATACATTTACACTGAAATAAATTCCGGAAGATGATTTTGAAAAAGATATCTTTTTATTGTTTTGATCAAATACAAAAATGTTATCGGGATAAGGAAAAGATTGACTTACCGGGAAAGGATAGAACTAAGTTCTAGTAATTTCATTTTCACTTTTATTATTAAATGTATAATCACCATTAACAACAGCATATCCATCAGATATTGTTATTTCAATTGCTTCGCTGGAGAATTGTATAGGTTGGGATATAGTTGTCTTAAAAGATACAATAAGAGAGGAAAGAAATACAAACTTAAAAATTCCATTTACTCTCATTTTCCCCTTTGAACTTTAAATAATATAAAAGTGATTAAACACTTGATAAAACTTAACTTTAAATTTTAATATTATCAATGATAATGGTATTGAAATACTTTATAAAAGCTAATTTGTTATTGATTTTGGAATTAAAAATAGTAGAAATATACCTTTATTCTTAAGTTTCGCATGTAAAAAAGTATTTAAATGGAAATTCAAATAAAAAAAGTAAATACTTCCAGCGAATTAAAACGATTTGTTACGTTTCAATATTCTTTATATAACGATAACAAATACTGGGTACCGCCAATTCGCCGGGATGAGTTAAAATCCCTTAGAAAAGATGAAAACCCGGCATTTGATTTTTGTGAAGCAACATATTGGTTAGCCTCCAGAAATGGAAAAATTGTAGGCCGGATTGCAGGTATAATTAATTATAAATACAATGAAAAATGGAATGTTGAAATGGCACGTTTTGGATGGTTCGATTTCATTGATGAAAAAGAAGTTGCCTCAGCACTTTTAACTGCTGTAGAAATATGGGCTGCTAGTAAAGGTATGAAAAGTATTCAAGGGCCATTAGGATTTACTGATATGGATGGGGCAGGCACATTGGTAGAAGGGTTTGATGAAGTCAGCACTTTGGGTGCAATTTACAACTTTCCTTATTATCCAAACCTGATTGAAAGCTGTGGCTACATAAAAGATATCGACTGGGTAGAATATGAAGTTACAATGCATTCGGAGATAGATGAAAAAATAACCAGAATTGCAAAAATTGCTTTGGAGAGAAGCAAACTTAAAATTCTGAAAATCAGAAAAGCAAAAGAAATGCTTCCTTATGCAAAGGAGTTATTTTATCTTCTTAATGAAGCATACAAGGATCTTTATGGTTTTGTAGAATTATCTGACAAGCAAATTGATATGTATGTGAAGCAATATTTTGGATTTATAATTCCTGAGTATGTTCCTATTGTTTTGGATTCCAATAATAAGGTTGCGGCCTTTGGTATTACAATGCCATCTTTATCACGAGCATTACAAAAGAATAAAGGGCATCTTTTTCCTTTTGGTTTTATCCAGATATTAAAGGCAATGAAAAATAACAGGCATGTGGATCTTTATCTTACAGCCGTGCGTCCGGATCTGCAAAATAGAGGAGTGAATGCTATATTAATTCATGAAATGAATAAGACCTTCATAAAAAATGGAATTGAAAAAGTTGAGACTAACAGGGAGCTGGAAGATAATACTAAAGTGCAGGCGCAATGGAAATTTTTTGATCGTCGGCAGCATAAAAGAAGGAGGTGTTACAGGAAAGAACTATAAATTACTTATCTGATTAGAATAAAAAGTGAATTAAACAATAACCATTTCTTTCTTGCATTTATAACTATTATTTCTCAATTTCACCTTCAATTAATTTCAAATTCTTCCATATTTCCCGGAGTAATTTGTATGGCAGAAAATAATTCTACCACTTCAACCTTCAAACCTTACATTTCACCAACAGATACAGTTGCAGAATTTACTTTTAAATCAATTTTAGCCGGAGCTTTTTTCGGAATCCTTTTTGGCGCTGCAACGGTATATTTGGCACTTAAAGCAGGATTAACAGTTTCAGCTTCAATCCCCATAGCTGTGCTTGCAATTTCACTCGGCAGAAAATTTCTAAAAACAACAATCCTGGAAAACAATATAATTCAAACAACCGGTTCAGCAGGAGAATCTATTGCTGCCGGAGTTGTTTTCACATTGCCGGCATTTCTTTTTATGTCAATAAATGAATCCGGCGAAAGCGTTGGTGCCGAATATTTTAATTACTGGACAATCTTTACTTTAGCAATGTTCGGCGGAATTCTTGGAACTTTAATGATGATTCCTTTAAGAAGATCATTAATAGTTAACGAACATAATGTACTTCCATATCCCGAAGGAACAGCTTGTGCATCTGTTTTAATTGCCGGTGAAAAGGGCGGTGATTTTGCAAAAACCACTTACCAGGGTTTATCAGTTGCATTAGTATATGCTTTACTGCAAAAAGTTTTCTTTGTTATTGCTGGAGTACCAGCCTTTGTGACCAAACAAACAAACAAATTTTTTCCTTCCGCTACTGTAAATGGAGAAATTACTCCCGAATATTTAGGTGTAGGTTATATTATTGGTCCTAAAATAGCAGGGGTTTTAGTTGCTGGTGGTGTTTTAGCATGGGTTGGATTAATTCCATTGCTTGCTTCTTTAGTTCCACCGGTTGTAATTGCAGAGCAATTAATAAAATTAGGTTATTTAAGAGATTTGAATACTGCTGGTGGAGCGGGAGGATGGGATCCTGTAACTCAAACATTTGCAAGTATGCCTCAGGCAATTTACCGGGCTTATGTAAGACAGATAGGAGCTGGTGCTGTTGCCGCGGGAGGTTTTATTACTTTATTAAAAACACTTCCTACTATAGTTTCTTCTTTTAAGGAAAGCGTTGCTTCTCTGAAAAATAAAAAGAATAAAGTTGCAGTTTTAAGAACTGAAAATGATCTTTCATTTGTTACCGTTATTGCCGGAAGTATTGGCTTAGTAGCTTTGATGGCATTTCTTCCTCAGATTCCCGGTGAATCAATTCTAAGTAAATTATTAATTGGTGTGCTCGTTGTAGTATTTGGATTTTTCTTTGTTACGGTATCAAGCCGTATTGTTGGTATTATTGGTTCAAGTTCAAATCCAATCTCCGGGATGACAATAGCAACTCTAATGGGAACAGCTTTGATATTTATTGCTGTAGGTTTTACAGGCAGAGTATATGAGCCGTTAGCTTTAGTTGTTGGCGGTATGATTTGTATTGCCGCTGCCAATGCCGGTGCAACCTCTCAAGATCTTAAAACAGGTTATATAATTGGTGCGACGCCAAAGTATCAGCAGATAGCATTATTTGTCGGTGCTATTGTATCATCAATTGTTATTGGAGCTACAATACAAATATTAGATAAGCCAACGCAGGAATTAATGGCGCAAGGGGTTACACACGCGATTGGAAGCGATAAATTCCCCGCACCACAAGGAACTCTTATGGCAACATTAATCAAAGGGTTGTTATCATTTAACCTTGATTGGCAGTTTGTTCTGGTCGGAGTTTTTCTTGCAATAACAATGGAACTTTGCAGTGTTAAATCTTTATCATTTGCTGTAGGTGCATATCTTCCTCTTTCAACCACTCTCCCGATTTTTATAGGTGGAGCTATTAAAGGAGTTTCCGATTATGTAGCTAAAAGAAAAGGTGAGACTGCTGAACATGGCGAACTCGGTAAAGGCAGCTTGTTTGCAACAGGACTTGTAGCAGGTGGTGCTTTATTTGGTGTTATCGTTGCATTGCTTTCTGTTGATAAAGGTATTGAGAATTTCCTTTCAAAACTAAACGCTGAACATTCACTTCAAGGAATTTTAGGTTCTTCAGGTTATGAAATACTTGGTGTAATTTTCTTTGCGATAATGGGCTTAATTCTTTACAAAGTATCCAGGAAGCCATAAGTAAAGAGGGAAAAATCTAATTATGACAGCAGATATTGGAGTCAAACAAGAACCATCTACCTTTTACAGGTGGATGGTTCTTATTTTTATAAGTCTTGCGATGTTCGGCAACTATTATATTTATGATAGTATTGCCCCTGTCTTTGATTTACTATCTTCTGAGTTAGGATATACTGATCAGCAATTAGGACTTCTTTATACAGTTTACAGTATAGCTGCAGTTGTTGTTTTATTAATTGGCGGGTATATAATTGATCGGTTTGGTACAAAAAGGTCTATTTTTTTCTTTTCTATTATTTGTTTGTTTGCAGCATTCCTAACAGCTGTTTCACCAGAATTTTTCACAATGCTGATTGGAAGATTTTTTCTTGGATTAGGTTCAGAACCCCTGATAGTTGCTGTTACAACTGCTCTTGCTAAATGGTTTAAAGGCAAAACACTAAGTCTTGCTTTCGGAATTAATTTGATGATTGCCAGATTGGGATCCTGGGCAGCAGATACTTCTACCGGCTGGGCAAAACCGCTTTACGTAAACTGGCAGGATCCGCTTTGGTTAGCTATGGCAATTGCAGGTATTTCTGTTGCCGGTGCACTTCTTTATTGGTTTATGGAAAACCGTGCAGAACAAAGATATAGTTTAGGAGAGGCTGCCGAAACTGAAAAACTTGAATTTAAAGAATTATATAAATTCAGTAAATCATATTGGTATATAGTTGCATTGTGTGTAGTCTTTTATTCAACTGTATTTCCATTTCGTGCATTTGCAATTTATTATTTTCAGCAGGCTCATGGTTTAGAAAGGGGAGCCGCCGGTATATTAAACAGCTTACTACCATTGTCAGCAATGATTGCAACACCTTTGTTTGGTCTATGGGTTGATAAGGTTGGAAAGCGTTCCCTATTTATGATCGCAGGTACAATGATTTTATTTCCACTCTTTCTTGTAGTTACATATCTGCCCCCCGGACAATTAATATTTCTTAGTATTCCATTTATAGGCAGCGCTGATATTCCTCTCACGTTATTAATAGTAATGGTGCTGCTTGGTATTTCTTTCTCACTTATCCCGGCTGTAATGTGGCCTTCAGTTGCTTACATTGTTGATCAGAGGAGATTAGGATCAGGTTATGCATTAATGACTCTATGTCAGCAGGTAGGTATGGCTGCGATTCCATGGCTTATAGGATTTACAAATGATGCTTTCGGTGCAGGTCCTAAAAATCCTGGTGGATATACACCCGGAATGTGGATATTTACAGCACTCGCTTCTTTAGGCTTACTTTTCTCTTTTCTTCTTTGGAAAACAGAAAAAGGTCCGGGAGCTCATGGATTGGAAACCATAACCACAAAAACGAGTGTTAAAAATTAAGAAAATTTAAAAATTGAAAAGATTATTTGATCATTAATTCTAAACAAATTTTCAATCTTGCAATCAGCTAATTAACATCATTAAAAACAAAAAGGAACTCTGTATGAAAAAAAGTTTTACTGTCCTTTTCATTTTTATATTAGTTTCTTTCTCATTTACAAAAACTAATGCCCAGGATGATTGCTGCGGTTTA
>CAYNUV010000168.1:0-6718 GCA_964400245.1 uncultured Ignavibacteriaceae bacterium | reverse complement strand
TTCATAACGGGAAGCAAATTTCATCAGGTAATTTAAAAGATATGAACTGGACTTTTGCAGAAATTATTGAAAGAGCATCTTACGGAGTTGAACTTTTACCCGGCGATGTAATCGGTTCAGGTACAGTTGGAACAGGTTGTTACTTGGAATTAAACGGAACCTGGGCTATTGAAGCAAAGCAAAAAGGTACAGAATTCTTTCCAATATGGTTGAAAGAAGGAGATACTATTGAACTTGAAATTGAAGCTCTCGGCAGATTAAGAAATAAAATCGTAAAGAGAGAAAAGTATTATTCAATACTGGCAAAAAAGAAAACCTGATATGCTGCACTTCGAACCAAAAGATCTTCCACAACCTGAATTGCATAAAATTATGCTGGGAGGTGTAGCTCCCCGTCCTATTGCTTTAGTATCCACTCTTTCTGAAGATGGAATTCCAAATCTTTCTCCATTTTCTTTTTTTAATGCATTTGGTTCCAATCCTCCTATTATTGCTTTTTCTCCTTCAAGAAGAGGCAGAGATGCAACTTTTAAAGACACATATAATAACTTAATTAAAACAAATGAGTGTGTTGTACAATCAGTTACTTATAATATGGTTGAGCAGATCAGTCTGGCTTCTACAGAATATTCATCAGATGTAAATGAATTTAAAAAAAGCGGACTTACACCAATTGACTCGGATATTGTTAAACCTAAACGTGTGAAAGAATCACCTTTTCAAATGGAATGTAAAGTTAGAGATATTATGAGTTATGGTGAAGGCGGAGCTTCTCCGAATATATTTATTTGTGAAGTTCTGAAATTTCATGTAGCAGAGGACATTTTTAAGAATGGAGTAATTCATCCTGATTTGATTGATCTTGTTTCTAGGATGTCCGCGAACTTTTATTGTCGTGCAAGTGGCCAAGCAGTTTTTGAAGTCGAAAAACCTGTTGCAAAAAAAGGAATTGGTTATGATAGTCTTCCTTCTTGTATAAAAGAATCTAATATTTATTCTGCCAATAATCTTGGTAAGTTTGGAAATATTGAACAAATTCCTGAAAAGAATGAAGTTGAAAAATTCATAAGTGAGTTTAAGGAAACCAAATTAGAAAATTATGAACCGACTGAAGAAGCATTCTTCAGATATCAGAGACAACACAATTATCGTTATATGTTAAAAGCTGCACTAGATCTTGAAAAAATTAATCATCCTAAAATAAAAACTTATTTGGAATTAACTGCCAAAAATGCTCTCGAAACAAATGATATTGACTTTGCCTGGAGAGTTGCTTTATATACCGGAAAATTTTAGATAATAATATTTAGCTAAGATGAAACAACCTCTCTGGAAACCTTCCGAAGAACGAATTAAATCATCCAATATGTTTAAATACCTTAAGAAGGCTGAAACACTTTCAGGAAAAACTATAAATGATTATAATGAATTGTACCAATGGTCTGTAAATGATATTGAGAAATTCTGGGAATCAATCTGGCAATTATCGAATCTTAAATATTCAAAAAATTATGGTAAAGTTTTAACAAGACCTATAATGCTAGGTGCAAAATGGTTTGAAGGAAGCAAACTTAATTTTGCTGAAAATCTTTTAAGATACCGGGATGATAAGATTGCTATTATAAGTTCAAGGGAAAATTCAGGTACAATAACGATAACCTATTTTGAATTATACTCTCTTGTTGCTAAATGTGCGAAAAGTCTGAAAGATTTTGGGTTGAAAGAAGGAGATAGAGTTGCAGGATTTGTAACTAATACTCCGGAATCTATTATTGCAATGTTAGCAACAACAAGCATTGGAGCTGTTTGGTCTTCTTGCTCCGCCGATTTTGGTTTACAAGGAGTATTAGACAGATTCGCACAGATTGAACCAAAGATACTTTTTGCAGTTGAAGAATATTCATACAACGGGAAATTAATTGACTGCAGAGAAAAGATTAAAAAAATAGTGGACAGTGTTTCTTCTATTCAGAAATTGATTCTTATTCCGAGAATAAATGATTTTAATATAAAAGAAATTAATATAAATAAATCAGATAAGAATCTATATTTCAATCATTTACTTCAGAACACTTCTAATGGAATAGAATTTAATCAACTTCCATTTAATCATCCTGTTTATATTATGTATTCATCAGGAACGACTGGTTTTCCTAAATGTATTGTACATGGAGCTGGTGGAATTTTACTTCAGCATTTTAAAGAATTATATCTTCATACAAATCTTACAAGAGAAGATAAAATTACTTACTATACTACCTGCGGATGGATGATGTGGAACTGGCTTGTTAGTTCACTTATGGTGGGAGCAACAATTTTTTTGTATGAAGGAGGTCCAGTTTATCCCGATGTAAAAACTCTCTGGAAAAAGATTGAAGAAGAGAAGATTACAGTATTTGGAACCAGTCCAAAGTTCATTAAAATCTCTGAAGACTCAGGTTACAATCTTTCTGATGAGTTTAATCTTTCATCACTTAAAACGATCTTATCAACTGGTTCTCCGCTTCCTGAAGAAGGTTTTGAATGGGTTTATAAAAATGTTAAGGAAGATATTCAGCTTTCATCAATTTCAGGGGGGACAGATATAATATCCTGCTTTATGCTTGGTAATCCTATACTTCCTGTTTATCCCGGTGAAATACAATGCAGAGGATTAGGAATGAAGGTTGAAGCTTTTGATGAAAATGGAAACTCAGTTACAGAAAAGAAGGGAGAACTTGTTTGTACTAAACCTTTCCCATCTATGCCGGTTTTCTTTTGGAATGATCCTGATGGTGCAAAATATAAAGCTGCATACTTTAATGATTTTCCCGGTGTATGGAAGCATGGAGATTTCATAAATATAACTGCGAATGGTGGAGTGATAGTTTACGGAAGATCTGATGCAACTTTAAATCCCGGAGGTGTGAGAATAGGTACTGCAGAAATTTACAGGATTGTTGAAGCAATGGAAGAAATTGACGACAGTATTGTTGTTGGCCAAAACTGGAAAAATGATATAAGGATAATTTTATTCGTGGTGATGAATAAAAATCATACCTTCAATGAAGATTTAGTGAAAAAAATTAAATTGAATATTCGTACTTCTGCATCGCCAAGACACGCTCCGCATATGGTTTTACAGGTAGAAGATATTCCCAGAACTTTGAATGGCAAGAAAGTTGAATTAGCTATTACAAGATTAATTCAAGGTGAAAAGGTTGAAAATAAAGATGTTTTGGCTAATCCCGAATCGTTGCTTCTATTCAAAAAAATATTGCCTCTTTTATCTGAATAATCTATATATTTACCCCTCAAAAATTTTCGATGTTATATTAAAATGAATTTTTCTCAGGAAGAAATAAAAGGAATACTTGTTAAGCATGTTCATCTTACACGTGCAACAAAGGATAATGCTGAGGAATTTAAAAAATTCCTGATGAAGGATGTTGCAAATGGAAAAAAGAAATTATTAGTTGATCTTAGTGAATGTGAATTTATAGATTCAACATTCATTAGTTCCTTGGTGATTGCACTTAAGGCAAGTAATCAGAATAACGGAACCATGAAAATTGTTGCTAAGAATTCAGATATTTCATCTGTTCTTGAACTAACAGGAATGGTAAAAGTATTTGAAATTTACAAGGACATTAAAGAAGCTATTGCCAGTTTTAAATAATATTTTTTTATAGATCCCACCGGATTTTCATTTCTTCTAATAAATTTATAGGAATGGAAGCAATAGTTTCGGTTGATGAATAAAAGCATCAGGGAAATTATTTGATGGCTCAGAACTGAGCAGTGGAGTTTATTTTTATAAGATGATTGCACCGGATTTTTCAACTACAAAGCAATTAATGATTTTAAAGTAATTGTTTTAGAAAAAGTATTTTTAAAATATTTTTCAGATGCCGGATTTATTCCCGCATCTCTGTTTTTATCCTAAAACTTTTTCAGATTTAACAACTTCCAATTTCGCTTTTTTCCACTCAATAATCCCGGGAGTATAATTAAAGATTTTATTAAAGCCATTTGCTTTCAGTATGCTTGATGCAATACTTGACCTTTCCCCTGAAGTACAATAAATAAATATGTCTTTGTCTTTGGAGATTTGCTCAAGATTATCTGAAATATAACCAACAAAAATATTCTCTGCCCCCGGAATAAATCCTTCAGCATATTCAGATTTGTTTCTAACATCAATGACATAAGAATGTAAAATCTTTTCTTTCATCTCTTCTGTTGATATTAAATTAATTGAAGAAGTTTTGACTCCATTCTCTTTTAATAATTCAATATTATCAACGTAGCCAAAAATATTATTAAACCCGATTCTAATTAATTTTTTATTGATTGCTTCTATCCTGTCATCTGAAGCAATTATAACAAACGGTTCATCATAACTTAATATCCATCCTGCCCAGTTACTAAATGAGTTTTTGTCCTGAATGTTTATGGTTCCGACAATATATTCATTTGCAAAAATTTTATTATTTCTTGTATCAATAATCTTATAATTTTTATTGATTGCTTCTTTGAATTTTGCAATAGATAATTTTTCCGGTAATCTGATTTGTCCAATTATATTTGGACCAAGCTTATTAAGTTTTTTCATCATTGCAAAATATTTAGGAGGTTCAGGTTGTCCTTCAAGCAGCTTAGTAATAAACTCTTCTTCATCATCAATCTGCAAAGCCCAGTTAACAATTTTTTCATAACCAGCTGTAGAACCTGGAACTGCACCCAATGCTTTTCCACAAGTTGAACCGGCACCATGTCCCGGCCAAATTTGTATATAATCAGGCAGAGCTTTAAACTTCTTTAATGATTCAAACATTTGTATTGCCCCAAGTTCCATAGTTCCTTTTATTCCAGCTGCTTTTTCAAGCAGGTCTGGTCTTCCAACATCTCCAACAAAAACAAAATCACCTGTAAAGAGCATTACTGGATTATCTGATGTTTTGGTATCAGTTAAAAGAAAAGAAATATGTTCAGGTGTATGTCCGGGAGTGTGAAGTATCTCTAACTTTAAATTTCCAACTTTAATTACATCCCTATCCTTTAATCCGATGTGAGGGTATTGATATTCCCATTCATCTCCGCCTTCTTCCGAAAGAAAAATATTTGCACCTGTTATATTTGCTAATTCTCTCGC
The DNA here is from genome assembly GCA_964400245.1 of uncultured Ignavibacteriaceae bacterium. Classification (GTDB taxonomy): domain Bacteria; phylum Bacteroidota; class Ignavibacteria; order Ignavibacteriales; family Ignavibacteriaceae; genus RBG-16-34-14. The sequence continues at coordinate 1,584 of CAYNUV010000168.1, read as the reverse complement.
ACCACTCAGAAAGTCGGCATGTATATGTGTTTCAGTTATGTGAGTAATTTTTAACTTCTGTCTTCTTGAAATTTCCAGGTAAGTATCAATATCTCTTTTAGGATCAATAACAATTGCTTCACGAGTTTCCTGGCATCCAACAAAATAACTTCCTTGTGCTAATCCTCTTTCATAAATGTGTTCGAAATACATTTTACTTCTAATTTAATATTTTTGAAATAGAAATTATTTTTCTTTAAGTATACTTATTCCCTATACCCTGTTCCTAATTATTTCTCAAGCGGCTCATTCCAATCAAGAAGCCCTGAACTAAGATTGGAAACATTTTTAAAACCTAAATTTTTCATTAATACTCCAGCATGATGACTTCTGTTGCCGCTTCTGCAATAAAGATAATAGTTCTTTTCTCTATCAAGCTTCTGAATATCATCTGCAAAAGTTGAATCATAAATATTCATCAAAATAGAATTAGGAATATGTCCATCGTTATATTCTTGTGGAGTTCTTATATCAAGCAACACTCCATTGTTGTCTTCTTTAATCTTTTTGGAAAACTCTTCTGAGTCAAGATCAATTAATAAATTATCCATCATTATTCCCTTTACAAATAATTTATGAAATTTCTTTTATGATTATGTAAATTCCCATTACCAAAACAAACCAGCCAAAAGCCGGTTTTAATTTTGTTCCGGAAATTCGTTTTGATAAAAATGATCCGATAAAAATTCCAATTACTGCTACTGCTGATATTTCAAAAAGAAATAACCAGTTAATAATCTGTCCGCTTCCAATATCACCTGTAAAACCAATTAAAGATTTTATTGCAATTATTAATAAGGATGTACCTACTGCCATTTTCATTGGAAGTTTTGCTAACAAGACAAGAGCAGGTATTATTAAAAATCCTCCACCAGCTCCGACAAGTCCTGTTAACAGTCCAACAACAAAGCCTTCTGCAAAAATTAATGGATAGTTAAAATTAATATTCTCTAAAACGGATTCTTCTTTCTTATTCCTTATCATAGAAATTGAAGACATAAGCATTAACACTGCAAACACAATAAGAAGAAATGTTCCTTTAGTCATTGCATATTCATTCAAAGAAATAACAACATCTGGTAAGAATGGGATGATGTAAATCCTTGTAAAAAACACAGCAATAAAAGCAGGGATTGAAAAAACTAAAGCAGTCTTATAATTTAAAAGATTTTCTTTCATATAGTGAATGGATCCAACCAATGCTGTTAATCCTACAATAAAAAGTGAATAACCAGTTGCAAGAACAGGTTCAATATTAAAAAGATATACAAGTACCGGAACTGTTAATATTGAACCTCCACTTCCAATTAAGCCAAGTGATATTCCTATAAGAACTGCGGATATAAATCCAAGAACTTCAAACATTTAACGTTAGGCAATTATTGTTAATGAGCCAATGTGATGAATTATAAAACATTTTGATTCTTAAATATATATATATATTAACTTGACTTATTAGTCAATTATTAACTTCATTTACTTCACTTTTTGGATGTTTGTTCTTATATTTTACCAACTAATTCAGAAATTAAGGATTTTTAATGC
>CAYNUV010000167.1:0-6741 GCA_964400245.1 uncultured Ignavibacteriaceae bacterium | reverse complement strand
TTGAAATAAAAAATTTTAAAGGAATAGAAAATGTAAGGTTGGATTTTGATTTAGGACCCAAAAGTAATGTGTATACGCTTGTGGGGTTGAATGAAAGTGGAAAAACAACAATTCTCGAAGGGATAAATCTCTTAACTTATAGAGAAGATTTAGACCCATTAAATTTACCTGGGCAAGTTGAAGTAGATATTCATGATTTAATCCCAATCTCTAAACGATCTAATTTTAATGATACAATTACTATTAAAGTGGGGTTTAGAACTAATGATGATGACGAAAAAATCATTTCCAAATATGCAGAGGAATTAGATTATAAATTAATTGAGCCAGTAAATGATTTTACTATTACACAAAGTTATTCATTTAAAAATTCCAAAGCTATAAACCCACTTCCTAAAATAACGTGGTTTATTAATCTAAAGGGTAAGAAAAAACGTCAAAAAATTGGAAAGAAAATAAGTGGGGATGACTGGGTTAAAATAGTTAATCAAATTAAACTTATGCTTCCAAGAGTACTATATTTTCCTAATTTTCTTTTTGAATTTCCTGATAAAATATATTTAGAAAACGCTCCTCAAGAACCTGAAAGACATAAATTCTACTGTACCATCCTTCAAGATGTATTAGATGCAATTGGAGAAAAGACTAATCTTGAAGATCATATATTATCTAGAGCTAAAAGCTCTGAATCATCAGATAAAAGAAGTATGGAAAGTGTGTTGTTGAAAATGGGAGCTCATATAACAAAAACAGTTTTTTTGAATTGGAATAAAATATTTAAGCGTTCAATGAGCAATAAAGAGATTATCGTTGATATAGACTCGGACGAAAAAGGAGTTTTCTATATTCTTTTACGTTTAAAAGATGGAAGTGATATTTTTAGTATAAGTGAGCGATCTTTAGGATTTAGGTGGTTTTTTGCTTTCCTATTACTAACACAATATCGAGGTTTTAGAAGTTCAAAACCTAACAATGTAATATTCTTGTTTGATGAACCAGCTTCAAATTTACATTCTTCTGCACAATCTCAACTTTTGGAAAGTTTTAATAATTTACCTAAAGAATGCTATATTGTTTATACCACTCATAGTCATCATATGATTAATCCTATTTGGTTAGAGGGAACGTTTGTAGTAAAAAATGAAGGTTTGACTTACGAACTAAATGAAGACGATTTTAATGCGAAGAAGACTATTATAACTTTACATAGATATCGAGAGTTCGCCGTAAACCATCCAGATCAAACTACTTATTTCCAACCTGTACTTGATGTCCTTGACTATAGCCCAAGTAAGTTAGAAAATGTTCCTAATGTACTTATGTTAGAAGGGAAAAATGATTTTTATACTCTTAAATATATTTTGTTTTTATTAAATAAAAATGGATTAAATATTTTACCTGGAACAGGGGCTGGTAACTTAACAAACGTAATCCAGCATTATTTAGCTTGGGGAAAAAATTTTATAATAATACTCGACTCCGATAGTGAAGGAAAAATTCAGAAAAAAAGATATGAAGATATTTTTGGAAAGATAATACAAAATAAAATTTATATGTTGAGTGATATTAACACTTCTTGGAAAAACATTGGGATGGAAAGAATTTTTACTAAGGATGAAAGGCTGGCAATTCAAAAGATGAATTATCCAAACGCCGTTAATTTTAAAAAATTACATTTTAGCCGTTCTATTCAAGAGTTACTTGTAACGAAAAAGAGAATTTCTATATCTAATGAGACTGAATCAAAGTTTAATAATTTAATTTCTTTTGTACGCAGTAAGTTGAACGAGAATTGAATCTGATGACATTCGATGAATACATTGATTCAATAAATGAAAAAACTCCTCCCTCAAATTTAGATGATTTGCTGACTGCTCTTTGGTATGATGCAAAAGGTAATTGGGAAAAAGCTCACAAAATAACTCAGGATATTGAAGGAAAAGATGCTGCATGGATTCATGCTTATCTTCACAGAAAAGAAGGTGATTCGGGAAATGCATCTTACTGGTACTCAAGAGCAGGGAAATCATTTCCAAATAAAACTCTTGATGAAGAATGGGAAGAAATTGTTAAAGCATTAATTGAGAAAGAAAAATGACAAGGAATAAAAATTCCACGTGTACTAAGTATAAATATTTTTATTCATCGTATTATATTTAAAGAAATATAATTTTTATGGGTAAGCTGACTTTAAAAAAAATCATACAAAATCTAATTCTGCTTTTTATAAGCTGCTTATTTGTTGTTATTATTCTTGAAATAGCTTTAAGAATAATGAAAGATGATAAATATTATGTGTGGAATCCAAATTTAAAAGCTGTTCTTAAACCTAAGCCGGAAATATTTCCAGGAATTTTTGGAGAAAGCCGTTTCATCGTCAACTCAGATGGATTCCGTGGAGATGAAATTCCAGAAAAAGCTAATTGCAAAATAATTACAATTGGCGGCAGTACAACCGAATGCGTTTATCTTGATCAGGATGAAGCCTGGCCTTACCTTCTTCAAAATTATTTAAATAAATCACTAAGCAATTCTGTTTGGGTTGGCAACACAGGTAAAAGCGGAATGTCAACTTATGAGCATATAGCTCATGCTTCAGAACTTTTAAGGCAATATCCAGATATTGATCTCGTTGTAATGCTGGTGGGTATAAATGATTTCCAGCGTGCTTTGACGATGAAAAACAATTACAAACCTGGAGCGATTGACAGAAGAATTTATACAAGAGCATTTGATCGCACACCGGATTACAATCCTGATCTTCCTTTTTATAAAAAGACTGAGTTGTGGCAAACTTTAAGCAAGCTTAGATTTCTTTTTGTTGAAGTTGAACATAAACAGGATGCAGAAGGAAATAGTTTACAGGATTGGCGTGATAATAGGAAAGCTGCTAAAGAAATTTTAAATGAACTTCCTGATTTGACTCAATCATTAAATGATTATGAGCAGAACCTTAAGAAAATTATTCATATAACTAGTCAGCATAAAATAAAACTTGTTTTTATAACACAACCTGTTATCTGGCAAAAATACTTGCCAAAAGAATTGCAAGACCTCTGCTGGTTCGGTGGCGAAGGTAACTATCAAATTGAAAAAGGGAAAGAATATCTTTCAATTGAAGCATTGGAAAAAGGAATGAGATTATATAATGAAATTTTAAGGAAAATTTGTGAAGAGAAAAAGATTTTTTTAATTGATCTTGAAGATAAACTCCCTAAAGATACAACTGTGTATTACGACGATTGCCACTACAATGAGAATGGTTCAAAGATAGTTGCTGGATTAATTTCTACTGAAGTGGAGAAAATCCTGAAATAAAATTAATACCTGTTGAGCTTGAATTTCTCACCGAGATAAAGCCTTCTCACTTCTTCATCATTGGCAAGCTCTTCCGCTCCTCCCTGTTTAAATATCAAACCTTCAATCAGGATATAAGCTTTATCAACAATGCTTAAAGTTTCATGCACATTATGATCAGTGACTAAAACTCCTATTCCCCTGTTCTTAAGATTTGATACAATAACCATAATATCTTCAACAGCAATTGGATCAACACCTGCAAATGGTTCATCAAGTAAAATAAAGTTTGGTTCAGTAGCTAATGACCGTGCAATTTCTGTTCTTCTTCTTTCACCGCCGCTTAACTGGTAACCTAAACTTTTCCTGATATTCTTAATGTTTAAGTCTTCAAGAAGCTGCTCGCATTTTTCCTTTCTCTCTTTTGATTTCAACTTCATCATTTCAAGTACAGCAGTAATATTATCTTCAACAGTAAGTCTTCTGAAAACCGAAGCTTCCTGTGGTAAATAACCAATTCCCATCCTTGCTCTTTTATACATCGGAACTTTTGTAATATCAGTATCATCAAGAAATACTTTGCCCTCATTCGGCCTTATCATTCCAACAATCATATAAAAAGTTGTGGTTTTGCCGGCACCATTTGGTCCCAGCAATCCAACAATTTCTCCTTTGGAAACTTCAATTGATACTTTATTAACTACTTTTCTTTTCTTATAAATTTTTACTAAGTCTTCACTTCGCAGAGTTTTCATTAATTTTTTAATTTCTAATTTTTAATTATTTCATTTAACAATCCCTCTTTAACCGGTCTGTCTTTATAAAACTTATACAAAGGTAATGTGAAAGTTAATTCTTTTCCGGTAACCTGGTTCTCCGGGTAAAATTCACTTGCAGGTGTACCGTATAATCTAACTTCACTTACTTCTTTATCTTCAAATACAATTTTAGCAGATTGTGAAGATGACCGTGTTAATCCGTTTGGTTCCTTTTCCTCAAACAAATAATAGATGCTTAGAACATTCCCATAAATTTCAGTGCTGGATAATTCACCTTCTGTAAAATTTAAAACTACTCTTTCACCGCTTGTCTGATCAAAGCGGTCGGGATAGTCTTCACTTTGCGATAAGATAAAAGCATTCCTGAATACTTCCAGAAGTTCTATCTGGTTATCTCTTAAATAAATTGCAACGGAATCGCCGGTCAGTTGTGAATTGTCATACCAAAGCACGGGTTGACTAGATTCTTCAGCAATTTTATAAGTTATTATCTTTCCTTCATTCCTCTGGTAGATTGTAAAATCATTTTTACTGGCAAATCCGCTTCTTACTATCCGTACCGAATCTGTTGCTTTAAAAAGATCAATCGTATCTCTCCACGCTTCCATTGTAAGACTTCTGATAACAAGAGTATCTATTTTCATAGCATCAACTGAATCAATTTCTCCTGAACTCAGCGTATCAATTTCTTTTCTGTAAGAAGTGTCAACCTGGATTAGAAAAGGATTTTCATCAATCAATGTATAATATTCTTCAGCATAATCTTCAAGATGATCTCCGTAAATCAGTACATTATTCTCAGGATTATTTATGCTTACATTTTTTGTTGCATAAGTAATTCTTTTTTCTCTGAAATATTCCAAACTATCAGCAATAATTATATTTGCTTCCTGAATAATCTTAACATTATTGACAGCTATCATCCTGTCTTCATTCTTATAATAAATTAATTCTTCAGAAGTTAAAGTCGCCGAAGTATCAAATAAAGTTACATTGCTTATAAACACCGCTTTATCTTCATCAAAAAAATAATCGCCTGAATCTGCTGTGAGAATTACCTTTTGATCATCGAGCTTTACACCGGTTGTGCTTTTTGCTTTTTTCAGATCGCCGGAATAATAAGCTTCCTCTGTAGTTATAGTAAGACTATCCTGCTTAACAATAACATTACCACTAAGATCAGCATCATTCCTTGCAATATATTGAACAGCTTTATTACAAGTAATAACAACATCTCCCTGGGTTAAAACAACATTGCCATAAACTTCACGGATTGATTCTCCATTAATTACTCTTCCAATAAGACTATCACCGACAACAGTTATATAATCATCCTGCTGAGAATAAATGTTTATTACAGTTGCTGCAAAAAATAATATGAATAAAAAAATTTTCATTTTGTAATGTTATAATTAAATGCAAGTGCAAGATCAAGTGCAAGAAGTTAAAAGTTTCAAACTTGCTCTTACTTACACTTGAACTTGCTCTTACACTCTAAAGACTATCTCTTCTCGTTACATAAGTAATATTATAAATAACATAATTCTGCAAATACTGGTCTGATTCAAATCCGTAACCCTGTATCTTTTCTTTTGGGGAAATGATCGTTACAAATTTATCAGAGATAATTTTCTTATCTGAGTTTCTCCACATAAGCTCTTCAGTTGTAATTGTGGTTCCGCTATCGTTTACAACTACTACGCTATCAATTGCAAAAAGATTTCTTGTTGCATCATCAACTCTCCCTTTTTTTGAAGTAAGAGTTGATGCATTTATTCCTTTCTCATTATAAAAATCTACTTTAACTCCATCATCGAGCAGAGTTTCTCTCGATTCATTAAACATGCGTAAATGCCCGGCTTTAAGGATAGCAGTTGTTTTTCCCGAGTCGGAAAAATAAACAGTTGCATTCCAGCTTTCCTGCGCCGGAAGTTCTTCAACATTTAATGAAGGATTAACCAAGGGTTTAACTTTTTCATCCGAGCATGAACCTGCAATGAATATTAAAGAAAGGATTAAGAATAATTTCATCTTTGCCTTAAGCCAAGGTTAACAAGATCGTGAAGATGAATTATTCCTGAAGGTTTATTTAAATTATCTACAATTATTAAAGTTGTGATTTTAAAATTCTCCATCGCCTGCAAAGCAAAAGAGGCAAGGTAATTATCTTTCATCGTTTTGGGATTTTTTGACATAATATCTTTTGCTTTAAGATCCTTAATATCCATTGTCCTTTCAAGGAGACGTCTTAAATCGCCATCAGTTACAACTCCGCTCAACTTTCCATCCTTATCAACAACAGTTGTTGTTCCCAAGCGTTTAGAAGTAATTTCTAGTATTACATCTTTAATCGGAGTATCTTCATTAACGAGAGGAATACTGTCATTCTTATGCATGATTTCTTTTATTGAAAGAGAAAGTCTTTTGCCAAGACTGCCACCGGGATGCAAGGCGGCAAAATCATCTTCCGTAAATTCCCGCATCTGAAGCAGCACAACAGCAAGAGCATCACCCATTACAAGCGCCGCTGTTGTTGAAGAAGTCGGTGCAAGATCAAACGGGCAAGCTTCTTCCTTTACACTTATATCGAGCAAAACATCACACTCAGAATCTAACCGGCTGTTCCTAACACCAACCATTGCAATTAGTTTTACATTTAATCTCT
>CAYNUV010000166.1:0-6789 GCA_964400245.1 uncultured Ignavibacteriaceae bacterium | reverse complement strand
AGAAGGCTCTGAATTTTCAGAGCCTTTTTCATTTTAATGAAGATAAAATCCAGGCATCTTTAAATTCTTCTATTTGCTGGATTTGACTTCGAACCGATTCCGCTTCCTGTTTTGATTGAAATTTTTCTACCAATTGAACAACAAAAAGATTAATATCACTGCTGTACATTGCTTTCACTTCCCTACTTAGTTTTGTTTGGCTTTCTTGTGCAAAACTCTCTGCATTTTGTTTTGTGGTAAAGGCACCAATCTGAATTAAGAAGTATTCCTCATCTATTTCAGATAATTCACCGTCAACAGTAGTAGTTTCATTCTCAGGTACCTCGTCAAAAATATAAATGTCTTCTTCTTCCTTAACAGATTCTTCACGGGTATTCTCGATTGATGAGGAACAGGAAACTATAATCAATAAAAGAAAGAAAATTAAAACTTTGATAATATTCATCGATTCATAATCCAGGTTATAAAAATTAAATATTTACAATTGCACTTAGCAAAGCTCTTCTTTTCAATAATGAGCCTCCAAGAATTTCATAATGCACATTATCAAAAACATTAAATACATTCAGGTTAAAACTTAAGAACTGAGAAAATTTATATGTACCGGATAAATTAACAATTGTATATTCCGGAATATTTGAATCTCTGAAAATTCCGGCTGCCCATGGAAAAATAGGAATATATTTAAAATTTATTTCACCTGAATGCCCGTTTGGATGTATGTATGTAATACCTCCATTAATTTTATATTCCGGAGTATTTGGTAATAAGATATCATTTGAACCTTTCTCAAGAACATCAAATTGGAAAAGAGAAAAATTTGAATTAATTATCCATGAATCTGTTAAATAAAAATTAGCACCAAAATCAAAACCATATTCATCAACAATTCCGGCATTATTATAAGACCACAAATTATAAGTAATCTGCTCTTCAGAATCAAAATAATTTTTCCCGGTGGGCCCTAAATCTGTAATAAAATTTTTTAATCTATTGTAGTATAGATCAAAAGTTAAAAATAATTGACCAGAAATAATTCCTTTATAACCAAATTCATAACCGGTTATTTCTTCAGGAACAAGATCTGGATTCCCCATATAATGGGCTGAACTTAGAGCACCGGGATCTGGAGGCCTTCTAACATTCAGGTATTGCTCAGAATAATTAGCCGGTTGAAAGGCCTGGTTATATGTAATTCTGAAACTGTGATTTATCAGCGGGATCCATACTACTGCAGCTTTAGGTGAAATACGATTGCTGTGAAGTGTACTTTTATCCCATCTTGCAGCAAATACTGTTTTGAGGTTTTCCGAAAATCTATATTCAACCTGAGAAAAAATACCACTCGTATTATCATTTCTCTTTTCCATCATCAATGTTCTCTTGGTATCAATATTAATAAATCGGTGAGAAGCTCCGAATACTACAAATAATTTTTGTTGAAGTGCAAAAAAGCTGTACTGGATTTCTCCATGAGAAATAAGAGCATCCTGTATCAAATCTAATCCTGTTGCAAGTGATTTCTCAGGTGTAATATTGAATCGTCCGTTTGACCAGAATAAAACATTAAAACCATGTCCATTATAATTTATTCTACCCCATGGCTTTGAAGCTTTTTGAACCTGAACTCTTCCTATTCCAGTAACAACAACTTCATTCTCAACCCGATTATATCCGCCTTCCAAAGTTAATATTCCACTATCCTCAAATTCATAATCTAATCTGCCGGAACTATAAATTGACCTTATAGGATCATTATTTAAATCAATTTTTTCATTATTAAGATTTGGATCCAAACCGGAATATTCAAAATTTTTATTCCTCCTGCTTTGAGCATAAGATTTTCCCTGGTGTCCACCTAAGTTAACCCTGTAACTCCAATTGCCTATATTACCCGCATTTTTAAAATCGCCACGAATTGAACTATTTTCTCCACCTCCAAGTGTAATTCTTGTTCCGGGATTCTGCTTTGGAGGAACTGAACTAATATTAATAACTCCATTGTAAGCATTAGCTCCATATAGAGCAGAACCAGGTCCTCTAACTAATTCAATTCTACCAAGATCTTCAAGAGGGGTAGAAAGTGCATTCCATTCTGTTGCACCGAGAAAAGCTGTGCCTAAATCTCTCCCATCCAATAAAATCAGGAGTCTTCGGCTTAATGAACTATTAAAACCTCTGACGTTTATATTAAAATCAAACAACCCACTCTGAGCAATATCAACACCTGCAGAGTTTTCCAGAAGACGAGCTAATTGTGAATGTCCTGAATTTCTTTTTATCTCTTCAGCATTGATAACTGTAATTGATGATGGAGCTTCTGTAATTCTTTCTCTTTTTAAGGAAGCACCATAAACAAGCACTTCTCCAAATTCAACCGCTTCATTAGTTAATGAAAAATCCTTATAAGTTGTTTTTCCCGCTGTGAAATTTAAAATTAAATCTTGGGATCGATAGCCAACTGCTGTTACTATAACGTTGTATTCACCGGGAGAAATATTTTCAATTTTATACTCACCTTGTTCATTTGTTGCTGCTCCAATAGTTGTATTTTCTAAAGTTATATTAACGAACAGCAATTCTTCTCCCGATTCGCTGTCTGTTATTTTTCCGCTCATTGAAGCTGTTTGAGCCAATAAAGAGAGTTGAGCTAAAAATATTATTAAACATAGTATGTTTATAATTTTAGGGAAAATTAATTTTGAGAAAAACATTTCAGGGTTTTTCATTTTATTCCCAGCTTTTAGCCGTTATATAAATTAAAAACCCCACAATATTTTATGCGGGGTTTTATTGTAATCACTAATGAAGATTACTAAAAATTCCTGGAAGTCATTGTTTGTGATTTCCCATGACTTTCGCCATCTCCTATTAAAATAATTTTAATGGGACCAATATCAGCAGCCAACCATAATATTGCTGTCGTTCCAATAGAAACGGCGGTAGAAGAAGTACCAAGGTATATTTTTCTTGTTGCTGTTAACTTGTAGGTTTCATAATTAGTTCCTGAAATTGTAAGAGTTTCTCTTTCAAACATCCCAACAATCTCAAATCTTATAATACCGAGAGTAGCTGAAGTATAATTAGCTGTATAGGCAACCCATTCTTTTCCAATTCCTTCAGTTGATTTTGATAATCCAATCCACACGAGTGAATCTGATTTTATACCTGAAGTAGAATCTCCAGCAATGTTATATATTCTCTGGCTTCTGAATAAATAACCAAGATTGGTTAGAAAATCAAAATTGCCGTTAGAAGTATCTTTATGAATAAAAAATGTTCTTCCATAATTAGAAATACCTGCAGCAGGAATACTTGTTGTGTCTAAAATAACAACCGGGTTTGTGTGAGGAAGATATGGTAATGGGGTATTAGGTCCTACAAACCATTTAGAAGTAAAACCTGTTTCTGTTCCTGGAATAGGTTCCTGAGTATCATTTCTAAGTAAAGTCCCTTCTCCATATATAATTGTCCTGCCAAAAACCAATGGAAACAAATCATCAAGAATAGCTTGCTCTTCAGGCGATGTAGAAGCCTCACAACTAAGGAAAGAAAAGCTTACAGAAAGTAGAAAAACAGGAATGAATAAAAGACGAAGTAGTTTATACCTTTTCAAAATTGCCTCCAGTTAAATTATGGTAAAACTGTTACCTTTTAGAAATAGTTGTGTAAGTTTAATTATTAGCAATTAAATAAGCAATCAATAATTATTCAATGGAAAATAACATCACACTCTTTTCAACTGCCTGCCCTTCTTTTACATTTATATCTTTTATTTTTCCGGAAACCTGTGAACGAATATCGTTTTCCATTTTCATTGCTTCAAGGATAATAACAGATTCACCTTGAATTATTTCATCTCCAACATTTTTCCTGATTTTAAGAATCATTCCCGGCATTGGAGATTTGACAATCGTTAATGAATGTTTAGTTGATTTAGATTGAATTAGATTCGCAGCTTTATCCTGAAGTGCTGATAAAACTTGAGTTTCTAAAACCTTTCCATTTAAATAAATTACAAATTCAGAATTGCCCTTTTTGACTGAAGACAAAAAGTATGATTTATTATTAAGGGTTACTTTGTAAGTATTATTATTCAATTTTGATAATTGATAAGTATATTCTTTTCCGTCAACAATTGCTTTGAAATCTTCATTGAAAGAGACTGATAATTTTTTATCCTGGATAATAATTACTAATTCATTCATCGTTCAATTGTTCCAACCATTTATTTGTACCGGTTTTATTTTCTGATGATAAAATCTTTCCACTGGATACTGATTCTTTTTTAAGAATAGCTGAGAATAAAGCTGCAATCTTCTCTTCTTCAGAAATTTCTTTTAGGTTTTTTTCTTTTGTAAGAAAATCTCTTTCAACAAAATTAATATCAAAATTTCCATCATTAAATTCTTTGCTTAAAAATATTTTCGTGAGAAAAGGAATATTTGTTATTACTCCGGCGATATGATATTCGCTTAAAGCTCTTTGCATTTTTAATATTGCTGATTCACGATCATTTCCATAAGAAATTAGTTTAGCAATAAGTGGATCATAATAAAGCGAGATTTCTGAACCGGTGATAAAACCATTGTCTAATCTTATTCCTGGTCCCGAAGGTTGTAGATATTCAATTATTTTCCCGGTTGAGGGGAGAAAATTATTATCGGGATCTTCTGCATAAATTCGGCTCTCCATTGCATGTCCATTAATCTTTAAATCATCCTGTTTAAAACTCAATTTGTTCCCGTCAGCAATTGAGATTTGTTCCTTAACCAAATCAATTCCAGTTATCATTTCTGTTACAGGATGTTCAACCTGCAGCCTCGTATTCATCTCCAGAAAATAAAAATTCTTTTTATCATCCATCAAAAATTCAATAGTTCCAGCATTAAAATAATTACAAGCTTTAGCAGCTTTTATAGCAGCAGCAGTTATTTTTTCTCTTGTTATAGGATCAACAAAAGAAGAAGGAGCTTCTTCAATTATTTTCTGATGCCGCCTTTGAATCGAACATTCTCTTTCAAACAGATGTACATAGTTACCAAATTTATCTGCAAGAATTTGTACTTCGATGTGCCGCGGTTTTTCAATATACTTTTCAATATACACTTCATCATTCCCGAATGCTTTTAATGATTCTCTTTTTGTTGATTCAAAAGCATCCTCAAATTCTTTTTCGGAGGAAACTTTTCTCATTCCTTTTCCACCGCCGCCTGCGGATGCTTTTAACAAAACGGGAAAACCAATTTCTTTACAAATCTTAATCCCTTCTTTAATATTTTTAATTGGTTCAGTTGTCCCGGGAACAATAGGAACATTATTCTTTTGCATTAACTTCCGAGCTTCAGTTTTGCTTCCCATCATCTCAACAGATTTTGATGAAGGGCCGATGAAGATTATTCCGGCATCTTCAACAGCTTTTATGAAGGAAGCATTTTCCGAAAAGAAACCATAACCGGGATGTATCGCATTTGCTTTTATTTTCTTGGCAAGATCAATAATTTTTTCCTGGTTTAAATATGAAGCAGCAGCTTGAGGTTCACCAATACTATACGCTTCATCAGCGAGTATTGCATGCAAGGAGTGTTTATCAACCTCAGAATAAACGGCTGCAGAAACAATCCCTAATTCTTTACAAGCTCTTATAATTCTAACAGCTATTTCACCTCTGTTAGCAACCAAAATTTTCTTCATTAATTCTATCCTGAAATTAACTCTTTCTTGTATGAATGATTGAATGCCTGAATGAGTATAAAATACCAATCATTTAATCAAACTTTTCATTTCAGTTCTGCGATCGTGATTCCATCGCCACCCACTTCAATCGGCGCAAAATAAAAAGTCTTTACTTTATTATGATGTGACAAAATATCTTTTACGGTTTTCTTTAAAGCCCCTGTTCCTTTACCATGCAGGATTTCAACTCTATCTAAACCTGCGGTATAGGCATTATCAATAAACTTAATCACTTCAAATTCAGCTTGATCTGCTCTTTCGCCTCTTATATCAATTCTCATTTCAGCATTATGTTGAATATAGGAATAATTATTATCCTTTTTTTCCTCGCTTCTTTGAGCTTTTGAATGAACAAGATCTTTTACAGGAACCGTCATCTTAACTGAGCCGGCAAGTATAATTGCTTTTTTATTACCGGGAAAAATTTCTAAAATTTTCCCTATTGTGCTTGTTCCTCTTACAGAAACAAAATCACCTTCTTTTAATTCTTCAGAATCTGTTTCTTTCGTCTCTTCTTTTAAGAAAGATTTATTTTTTTCTTTTATTTCTGTGATAATATTCTGAGATGATTTAATGATTTCCTTATCTGCTTTAGATTCTTTTAAATCCTTAACAATCTTTTCAAACTTCTTATTAATATCTTTTAAATATTCTTCAGCTTCTTCCTTTGCTTTTGAAAGAATTACTTTCTTCTCTCTTCCAAGCTTTTCCAAGTTTTGTTTATAAAGATTTGACAGACCAGTCAACCTGGAATTTTCTATCTCTGTTTGTTTCAGCTTCTCTTTAATTAAATATGAATCGGTTTCGATATCAGCAAGAAATTTTTCAAGCTTATGTTTATCTGAATCCAAATAGTTTCTTGCCAAAGAAAGAAAATCATCTTCAAGTCCAATTCTTTTTGCAATTTCAAAAGCATAACTGGAACCAGGAATTCCCTGTCTGAACACATAAGTTGGTTTTAGATTTTGTGAATCAAATTCCATTGCGGCATTTTCAAAACCTTCTTCATTATGTGCAATAAGTTTCAAGCTTCCATGGTGTGTTGAAGCAAAT